>CATJWG010000098.1 GCA_949744165.1 uncultured Eubacteriales bacterium
CATTTTCCCCATCTATCCTGTGCTGTACAGGCATTGAAATTTCTTGACAAATGTAAAGTGTGCACATTTTTAGGTCGTTTTTTTATACGAGCAACACACAAAATATCTATTTCCAGCGAAACGTTTTGAAAAAGAAATCTTCAAAGCTTATACTTGACTAAAAATGAAACGATAAGGAGCGCTGAATAATATGACAGACCGCGTAAAGCGTATGAAAGACAGTCTGAAAGTCAGTAAGTATCCTCTGTGCATTGAGTATTTCAAGCTTGCAAATGAATCCCTCGACGAAACCGGCGGGGAACCAATGCTGATGCGCCGGGCAAAGCTACATGCACATGTGCTGGACAATATCACTATTTTTATCGAACCGGAGGATCTTCTCTGCGGCTCGGGAGCAAGCAAGCCCTTTGGACTTGAGATGCAGTATGAATACGGCGTTTGGACCCCTGACGAAGTGGAGTCCCTCAAAAGCGAGATATATACAATCGACCCCGAGGATGAGGCGGAGCTTTACAGGCTAAACAAGCATTTTGCGGACAACTGCCTGAACAGTAATCTTGTCGGCGAAATGAGCAAGTCCTTGGGTATGGATGAGCGCATGTGGCCGTTTATGCAGTCCGGAGTCATTCTTCCTCCATGGAAGGACAGGAAGGGAGGCTCTGGAGGCGGCTTCGCCATGAGCGGCTACGGCCTTGGCCCCGGATTCTTTCTGGTTTGCATCGACTATGAGAAGATTCTGCGCGATGGTGCACAGTCCATCATTGACGAGGCAAAAAACTGCTTGGAGAAGCTGCGTTATACCTCAGGAGATTCCATAAAAAAACGTGACTACTGGCGGGCTGTTATAATCGTTTTTGAGGCTTGGATTCGCTTTGTAAACCGCTATGCGGACCTTGCTGAAAGTATGGCCGCCAACGAGAGTGACCGAGTGCGTGCATCCGAACTGCGTGAGATGGCCCGTATCTGCCGCAAGGTTCCCCAATATCCTGCTGAGAACTTCCGCGAGGCTTTGCAAAGCTTCTGGTTCACTTTCCTGATGGCTCTGCCCTCCCCCCCCACCTCCGCCGGACGTTTCGACCAGTACATGTATCCCTATTACAAGCAAGACATAAATTCCGGCACAATAACCGACGAAGAGGTTCTTGAGCTGCTTGAGATTATGAAGTGTAAGGTCATGAAGATAAATCGTGTTTCCGGCAAAGCAAACCGCGCTAAGAACGCCGGCATGGCCAAGTGGTACAACTGGACCCTCGGCGGCGTAAAGGCGGACGGCAGCGACGCAACAAATGAGCTGACTTACCTCCTGCTTGATGCCAGTCGCGATACCGGCCTGCCTCATTTCACGGTCACTCTGCGTGTACACAAGAATACTCCTCCCGAGCTCATGAAAAAGGCCCTTGAGGTAGTACGCACTGGAATAGGAATGCCTGCCTTTGTCGGCGACAACAGCTACATCAATTTCTTCACCGGCAGCGGTATGGAAATAGAGGACGCGCGTGACTACTGTATGACCGGCTGTGTGGACGGAAATGTCCCTGCCCGCTCCCGCACACAGGTCGTTACCTTCTTCATCATCAGCCAGGCCTTTGATATATTCATGCATAACGGCTTCTGCCGCTACACCGGTCAAAAGGTAGGCATTGAAAGCGGCGACATTACTAAAATTAAGACATTCGAGGAGTTCTATGCTGCTTTCAAGCGCCAGTTCAAGTATCTTCTGTCCATGGCTGCGGAGAGAAACAACGTTGAGCTTATAATCCAGCGTGACCTCTTTCCTGACCCCTTCCGAAGCGCACTTATGCAAAACGGCGTCAGTGACGGCAAGGACCTGTTAGACAAGAGCTTCGCCATAGAAAACTGCAGCTGCCTGGGAGCGGTCGGCGGCGTAAATACAGGTGATTCCCTCTACGCAGTCAAGCAGCTTATCTTCGACGAGGGTAAATATACCATGGCTGAGCTTTTGCGTGCGCTGGATGCCAACTGGGAGGGCTATGAACAGATGCGTGAGGATTTCATAAAGGCTCCCAAATATGGCAACAATATCGCTGAGCCAGACCGGTTTGTGTCTGAGGTATACGCCCTGTTTGCTGAAACTTGTGCAGAAAACTCGACATCATACGGCGGACATGTAACGCCCAATGCCATATCCATTTCCGCCCATCAGCCCGGTGGGGCTGTCACAGGAGCTACACCAGATGGACGTCGGAGCGGTGAGATACTTGCTGACGCCTCCCTCTCCCCTGACCATGGCAAGGATATAAACGGCCCCATCGCTGTTTTTCAAAGCGCGATGAAGGTCAATCAGGACCCCTACCAAGGCACACTTATGAACATGAAGTTACACCCCAGCGCAGTAAAAACTGACGAGGACCTCAACAAACTCGGTTCCATGATAAAAACCTACCTCACTCACGGTGGAAAGCATGTACAGTTCAACGTCGTCGACCGTACGGAGATGGAGGACGCCAAAATTCATCCAGACGACCACCCCGAGCTTATCGTACGCGTGGCTGGGTATAGCGCCTATTTTACACGCCTGCCTGCGTCAATACAGGATGAGGTAATAAACCGCGCGGAGCAGCAGCTCTGAGCATTTGACGCAACCTACTTTGCAAAGGAGGATTTTGTTGTGAAAGCGGACAGAAATATACGTGCTCCAGTCTTCAATATTCAAACATATAGTATTCATGATGGACCAGGCATCCGCGACACTGTCTTCCTCAAAGGTTGCCCTCTGCGCTGTATTTGGTGTCAGAACCCCGAGTCGCTGTCCAGTAAGCCGCAGCTCATGGTTTATTCCCATAAATGCACCGGCTGCGCCGCCTGTGTGAATACCTGCCCAACGGGCGCGATAAAAATGGACCGCAGGTCCGGCAAGGCCATGTGTGACAGACAAAAATGCATTGTTTGCGGGAAATGCGTACAGCACTGTGTCAGCTCCGCGAGAGAGATTGCAGGAAAGCTTATGAGCGTGGATGAGGTGTTGGATAAGGTTTTGCGAGACAAGCTCTTTCTCGACGAGTCCGGAGGTGGAATTACACTCAGCGGCGGGGAAATGCTCTATCATCCTGAGTTTTCCGCAGCTCTGCTCGCCGCCGCGCATGAGGAAGGACTGCACACAGTCACAGAGTCCTGCAATTTTGCATCACGCGATGCAGTGGACTTGGTGTACACAAATGTTGACTTGGCAATATGCGACATTAAGCACATGGACAGCGAGACACATAAAAAGCTGACGGGTGTACCTAATGAGATAATCCTGGATAACATCCGCCGCATTGCCAGTGAGCTGCACGTTCCGCTTATAATACGGATTCCCGTTATTCCCAACTGCAACGATTCGGACGAAAACATTGCCACCACTGCAAAATTTGTTGCTCAGGAGCTTCCGGAGGGAACTCAGTTACAACTTCTGCCGTATAACAATCTCGGTGAATCAAAAAATGAAAATCTTGGCAGAATTATCCCTTTTACCGCTCACTCTGACGATGAACGCATAAATCAGCTAAAAGTGATTGCTGAATCCTGTGGTATTTCTGTTCAGATAGGCGGATGATAAAAATTAACGGCCGGGGCACGGGGATTATCCGTACTCCCGGCCAGCCTGCTATTTAGAAAGGAGAAAATCAATGACGGCCGATACAATTCTTTACGGAGTTGGCGACATGATGCCCTCCGGCACGCAACCGGATATACATTTTGAAAATATGAAGAACCTGCTTTCTGACAAAAATGCACTGAGTTTTGGTCAGCTTGAGGGTGTTATTTCCAACGAGCTTGTGCCGTCGAACGCAAGCCCCTCACACTGTGCCTGTGATATTACACTCGCCACAGCCATGAAGCGAGCCGGTTTTGACATTGTTTCATTCGCCGGCAACCACTCACTGGATTTCGGGCCTAAGTCTTTCCTTGAATCTATTGAGCGGATCTGGGAAGCTGGGCTTGTGCCCGTCGGCGTTGGAAAAGATGAGGGGGAGGCTCGTACAATACGCTACATTGAGAAAAACGGAGTACGCTTTGCCTTTCTGGCCTATTCCTCCATCCTACCCCACGGCTCCTGGGCAACAAAAAAACGCCCCGGCTGCAACCCTGCGCGTGGCCTCAATGCCTATGAGCCGGATGAGCCGGACCAGCCCGGCACACACATAAATGTATACACATTCCCCCACCCTCATGACCTGAAGAATATGCTTGAGGACATCAAAACAGCGCGTGCTAACGCCGATATTGTGGTCATGTCCATACACTGGGGCATACACGTCGCACGTGCCGTACTCGCGGATTATCAGCGGTATTATGCGCATTTTGCGATTGATGCAGGTGTGGACATAATATTGGGGCATCATGCACATACGCTCAAGCCCGTTGAGGTTTATAAGGGAAAGGCTATAATATACAGTCTTGGAAACGCCGCGCTGGGCAACGCAGACAAAACGGACGACCTTGAGCTTCCGCCGGACGCACATCTGCGCAAACGCGGTATATTCCGTTGTATGACCGACCCTGTGGTCCCGGGACGCGACTGGCACATGGGCTGGTATCAGAGTACCATTGCCAAATGTGTGATAAGAGACAGAAAAATCCAAAGCGTTTCCCTCATTCCAACCTTTATGCCTGAGAAACCGCCTACGATTCTTCCCAAGCCTGGCAGTAATGAATTTGACAGCGTTATAAACACTCTGCGTGAAATTACTGCGGAGGAGAGACTTGATACCGTATATGAGCTAAGCGGAAATGAAATACTCCTTCCGCAAACTATTGCAGATTGCTGATAAATAATGTAAAATATATGCAGCGCCATGCCGCCGCGGTAAAATGGCCGCGGCGGCATACATATACGCTTTTAGGATAGGAGGCGTTACAATGTCAAATTCCTGCGGCGGGCTTGAACGTAAAACTGCAATATGCGGGCTGTGCGGCAAGTCCTGCCTGATGAACGCATATATGAAGAACGGCCGGCTTATAAAGGTAGAGGGCAACCGTTCTTTGCCCCACGCCAGTGGACATCTGTGCTCAAAGGGCGCAGCTTACCGTCAGTATCTCTATCACCCTGACAGGCTGCTGTATCCTATGCGCCGTGTAGGTGTACGTGGCGAGGGAAAATTTGAGCGCATCTCTTGGGATGAGGCTCTCAATGAAATTTCACAGCGGCTGTTGAAAAGCCGCTGCGAGCACGGAGCGGAGCAGACTGTATTCTTCGCGGGTCACCCAAAATGGTTCCGCCCTCAGCTGGCGGAGCTGGCGGATAAGTTCGGTACACCTAACTACGGCTCGGAGTCGAGCACCTGCGCGTACAGCGTGCGGATGGCCTGCCGTAGCTGTTTTGGGACTGATGTGAGCATGATAAGGCCGGATTTCGTCCACTGCCGCACACTTGTCATCTGGGGAGTAAACCGCGCATACAGCGACAGTGTCAGCGGTACTGTCTCTTTTCTTCGTGCCGTGGAAAGCGGTAAGAATATCATTGTTATAGACCCGCGTATTACGCCCGAGGCACAGCGCGCCACGCTGCACCTGCGTCCATTTCCGGGCACCGATGGCGCGCTTGCTATGGCAATCGCAAATGTTATGATCTCCGAGGAGTTATATGACAGAGAATTTGTGGAACAATACACCATCGGCTTTGAAGAATACAAGCAACATGTACAGAGTTTTTCGCCGGAGCGGGCGGAAAAAATCTGCGGTGTTCCAGCCCCTGACATTGAGCGTGCGGCGAGGATGATGTGCATAGAGCGGCCGACATCTATGCAGCTTTCCGCATCTCCTGTCGTCCACAATGTCAACGGCTTTCACAACTGCCGAGCAGTACTGCTGCTCAACGCGCTTACTGGCTGCTACGGAGTCAAGGGCGGAGTGATGTCTCCCATAGCTTCCAAGGCGACACTCAAAGGTACTTTTGCCGGCCCTGCGGCTGACAGAAGACAAGCGGAAAGAGACCTCAGTCACTCGCTCTATCCCGCTTGGGCAGCTTTGCTGCCGTCAGAGGCACAACTTTCGCGGCTTGCTGAATTTATCGGCGGAGGTGGTGACTATCCTGTTCGGAATCTTGTGGGTTTTGGATTAAACCATCATATGTGGCCGCGGCCGGACCTTCTTGAAAAGGCATTTGACCAGCTTAAGCTTTTAGTAAACGTGGATTTGTTTATGACGGACACCTGCCGCTATTGTGATATTCTGCTTCCGGCGTCGGTTTCTCTTGAACGTGAGCAGATTGAAATTTTAGGCGGAGATACGGTGTATTATCAGCCACGTGTCGTTGATACGTCGGGTGAGGCAAAAAGCGATATCGAAATTATTTTTTCTCTGGCGCGCTGCCTCGGCTTTGGCATTGGCTCGCCTGAAATGAGCAGCCACGATGACTATCTTCGTATGATGCTCGAGCCTACCGGGCTGTCGCTTGATGAGCTGCGCGCCGCGCCTGGCGGACTGCTCAAGAGCCGTCAAAAATCCATGGAAAAAAGTACAGAAGAAATACGCTCTGTGAAAACACCCTCAGGGAAAATTGAATTTATTTCCACCACACTTACACAATGCGGGGTTTCGCCATTGCCGGAGTGGAGGGATTACCGCAAGGAGCTTCCCATGGAGGAATACCCGTTTATTCTCGCCACCGGAACACGCCTGCCACAGCTTTTTCACTCGCGCACATACCGTATGCCATGGCTTGCTGAGCTGGAAAAGATAGACAAAGTGGAAATACACCCGAAGGACGCCTCCGTGCTCGGTATAGCACAAGGGGAACCTGTGCGTCTGAGCACACCTTTTGGCTCGGTGGAGCTGTGGGCGGACCTGCGCGGCGAATGTCTGCCGGGGGTTGTAAATGTCTACCACGGCTCCGAAAGCAAGGATATAAATTATCTGCTTGATGCCGGCTATCTTGACCCAGTTTCCGGCTTCCCCGGATTTAAGTCCTACTGCTGCAAAATTGAAAGGCTCGGTGATGCACAATGAGGCATATTGAGTGTGACAGCGAAAAGTGCGTTGGCTGTCTTGCATGTATGACAGCCTGCATAGACCAGCACTGCGCAGACCCCTTACAAAGCACGGTATCCGCGCGCATTATGCTCAAACGTGCGGACGGCGGAGCGGGCTATATTACGACAAGCTGTCGGCATTGTTCGGGAGCTCCCTGTGCTGAAGCATGCCCCACTGGAGCGCTGTTCGTACAGACCGATATGGTTCAGGTACAGCGTGAAAAATGTGTGGGCTGCCGCGCGTGTGAACGTGTATGCCTCTTTGCGGTGCCGCGCTTTGACATAAGTGGAATAATAGTCAAATGCGACCTGTGTACGCACGGGCCGGCCGGAGTCTTTGAGCCTTCGTGCGTGAACATATGTCCTTCCGGCGCGCTTCTGATGGTATAAAAGGATATTTTTTAACAAAATGTGCAAAAAGCATTGCACAAATCGGTATGATTTAGTAAAATCATAAGTGCAGGATATTCTTATAAACGGCGCGGGAAGCTGCCCTGCACCAACCTACCCTTCCCGTGCGTGAGGTGTTATATGACAAAACAGGAAATACTTTCATTGCGGAAAGCCGCGTGCCGTGTACGTATGGGCGTTATTGAGTCCACACATGCGGCAAAGGCTGGGCATCCGGGCGGCAGCTTATCAGCCGCGGACCTTTTCACCTATCTGTACTTCAAGGAACTCAACATCAATCCAACCGCGCCTCAGGCCCCTGAGCGCGACCGCTTCGTGCTGTCTAAGGGCCATACCGCGCCGGGTCTTTATTCTGTGCTGGCGCTGCGCGGCTTTTTCCCTTGGGACGACCTGAAATCCCTGCGCCAAATAGGCAGCCACCTTCAGGGTCATCCCAACATGAACCTTACTCCTGGAATTGACATGTCCACCGGCTCACTCGGTCAGGGAATCTCCGCGGCCTGCGGTATGGCGCTGTCAGCAAAACACATGGGTAAGAGCTGCCGTGTCTACACATTGCTCGGTGACGGTGAGCTTCAGGAGGGGCAGGTCTGGGAAGCAATGATGTTTGCCCATCACTACAAGCTGGACAATCTGTGCGTTGTGATAGACAATAATGGCCTGCAGATTGACGGCACTGTGGATGAGGTCATGAGCCCCTATCCAATACCGGAAAAACTGCGCGCTTTCGGATTTGACGTAACCGAAGTTGATGGTCATGATTTTGAGCAGCTCGACGCCGCTTTTGCCTACGCAAGGCAGGTCAAGGGCATGCCTTCAGCAATAGTGATGAAAACAACAAAGGGCAAGGGCGTCAGCTTTATGGAAAATCAGGCAGGCTGGCATGGCAAAGCCCCGAATGACGAACAATATCAGACTGCTATGGACGAATTGAACGCCCAGTTAGCCGGATTGGAGGCAGAATAAAATGGCAGATTCGAAAAATACAGCGACCCGCGACAGCTATGGCAACGCGCTTGCCGAGCTCGGAGCGGAGCATGAAGATCTTATTGTATTCGACGCGGACCTGTCCGGTGCAACAAAGACAGGTACCTTCAAAAAAGCCTTTCCCGAGCGCCACTTCAACTGTGGCATTGCCGAGGGAAACATGATGGCCGTGGCTGCGGGAGCAGCAGCGATGGGGCTTATTCCCTTCGCCTCAAGCTTTGCAATGTTTGCGGCCGGTCGCGCCTTTGAGCAGGTACGCAACAGTATTGGTTATACGCACCTGAATGTAAAAATAGGCGCGACCCACGGTGGAATATCCGTCGGCGAGGATGGCGCTTCCCACCAGTGCTGTGAGGATTTTGCGCTCATGCGTTCCATCCCCGGTATGGTGGTGATGAGCCCGTCGGACGACGTGGAGGCCCGCGCTATGGTCCGCGCTGCGTATGAGCACAAAGGCCCTGTTTATATGCGCTTCGGGCGTGCGGCGGTGCCGGTGATACACGACGCGGATTGTTTCAGCTTCGAGATTGGCAAGGGTGAGGTCCTACGCGAGGGAAAAGACGTTGCGATAATAGCCAACGGACTTTTAGTAGCCGCGGCAGTTGAGGCTGCGCAGGCGCTCGACGGATTGGGAATTTCCGCGCGCGTCATCAACATGGCAACAATAAAGCCGCTCGACGAAGACATTGTGCTTAAAGCCGCGAAGAACTGCGGGAAAATTATCACCTGCGAGGAACACTCCGTTATAGGCGGTCTGGGAGAAGCAGTGTGCGCGCTGCTTAGCGAGAAGATGCCAACTCCGGTAAAGCGCATCGGCGTAAACGATGAGTTTGGACACTCCGGCCCCGCCGCCGCTTTGCTTAAGCAGTTTGGCCTCTGCGCCGACAATATAGTTGAGGTTGCGAAGGTGCTCTGCAGCAAGTAATAAGTAAATTGGGGCGGAGCACGGATTTTCCGTGCTCCGTTCTGCATGAGGTGGCCATATGGGACTTTTGGACAGACTTTTTAATACACAGGCTAAGACCAATCTCGAGCAGGACCTTCTCTCCGCTTCTGATTGGGTTGCAAAAAACCTCAATTCCTCCGGTTATTGCGCTGATTACACGCTGGAGAGTATGCAGGAAATCGACAGATTTTTTGATGAGCAGAGCTCCCCTGACGGAATTATCTCACAAAACCGCGGGCAAATTCTGTTTGCTCTGGGCGCATATGTAGGCCAAACCGCCATAAAGCTTTACGGCGGTGACTGGATTACCGATGACAGTGACCCGCAGGGGGAAATAAATGTCTCTGTGCAGCTTTGCGGTGGAAGAGTGATATGGCCTGTTATCAGATGCATGAAAAGATATCAGAACGGCGCAGAGGACGGTATATACACATATATGATTGCTTTAAGGCAAAGCTAAGCCAAAGACCTGACATTAACGGTCGGGTTTTTCCATTTCTTCGGCAAAAAGTCTTGACATATACCC
>CATJWG010000099.1 GCA_949744165.1 uncultured Eubacteriales bacterium
CGCCTGTGGACTATAGACAATAAAAAAGGCACGGTTTTGCAGACTATTTATTTTGAGCAGCAGCCCCAAGCTGTTCACGGTACAGATGCTCTTTCTCAACAGGAAAAAGCAGATTAAGAGAATTATGGAGCTCCTGCAGGGTATGGTAAGTCCTACGGTTGGTTTTCTCTTTCTTCAGGTATTTGACGGAGCCGTCGCATCAGGTGTTGTCAAAAGGATATCTTTTTTGGAAAAAGACTGCACAATATCCAGAGAATCCAACAGCCGGCGGAAAGAAAATGCTGTATATTGCGACCCGCAGTCTGAATGGAACATAAGCCCGCATGTGGTATTCCGTTTCGCATGAGCCTTTTGGAATGATGTTGTGACGAAATCCATATCTGCCCTGGAGGATATGTGCCACGCAATAATTTTCCTTGAGAACAGCTCCATGATAATGCACAGATAGCAGCATTTACCGTTCACTTTTGCGTAAGTAAAATCGCTTGCCCATACAAGATTAGGCGCTTTGGGGCGGAACTGCTGCAGGCAGTTGGGATGCTGGCCGTTATGGGCAGGTTTTCTGCGGCAGGGCGGTTTATCAGTGAACATTTTAGGAAGCTGTAGGGTTTTCATGAGGCGGTACACTCTGCCGGCACTGATTTTAATGCCATAATCACGCATCAGTACATAAGTAATTTTATAAGCGCTGAGCCGCGTGTCGTAATCCGCATAAATGCGGAGGATCAGGGAAGCAATAAGCTGGTTTTCTTCTGCACTCTGGGAAGGCTGCGAATGAAAATGCTTGTAGTAGGTGCTTCTTCTGACATTCAGAACCCAGCACATGGTTTTTATGGGATACTGGAAACGGAGTTTATGTACAGCGTTCAGTCGTTGAGAGAATGTGGCGTGAAGATGGCAATCACTTTTTTAATATAAGGTTTTCCTCCTCAAGCTGGGCATTGCGTTTTTGAAACTCTTTTATCTGTTTGGCGGCAAGGACTTCGCCGTCATCAATCTGGACGGTGGAATACTGTTTGATCCAATTAGAAAGGGCAGATTTGGATACCCCGTATTCTTTGAAGAGCTGGGACTTGGTTTTTCCGTTCTGGTAAAGGGAACCAAGGGACTTTTTGAAATCTTCATCATATTTGCCTTGTGCTGCCAGGAGAATACCTCCTTTTGGTGTTTACTTTATTGTAATGGATAGTGCATTTATATGTCCACTCTTTTAGTATAGCTCCACAAATGGGTGTGGACAGAATCGAGTCAAAGAAACAGCCGAAAGGTCTCAGCGCCAAGACGGTGCGTAACATAAATCAGGTAATTTCCTCAGCTATGGATTTCGCAAAGAAGCAGAAGCTGATTGTAAGCAATCCTACAGACGGCTGCGCACTTCCAAGATTGGGGCACAAGGAAATGAAAACACTTCCGGTAGAGCAGCTTACTTCGTTTCTGAGGGAGGCCAAGGAGAGCGGCGTGTTTGAGATGTACTATATCGAGCTTGCAACTGGACTGCGCAGGGGAGAGTTACTGGGGCTGAAGTGGGAGGACGTTGACTTGTTGCAGGGTAGTATTCGCATTCAACGGCAGATTTACCGCATAGACGGTGAGGTCGTGGAACTGCCTCTGAAAACAAAGAACGCCTACCGAACCCTGCCGCTGTCAGCGGATGCGATAGGTGTATTGAAGGAGCAGCAGCGAAAAAGTGGAGAAAGCCCGTATGTGTTCCCGTCAGCTACTGGAGGACCGATTTCACCTGACAGCGTCCTGCACATGCTGCACAGGGTACTGAAAAGGAAAGGGCTGCCAAGGGTGCGCTTCCACGATCTCCGCAACACTCGAGCTACAAAACGGCGTAGACATCAAGACCGTATCCGGTATGCTGGGTCACTACTTAGCAGGGTTCACACTGGACACTTACACGCATGTCACCACAACAGCAAAGAAAGAAGCGGCAAATACTATGGGCAATATCCTCTCTGGCGCTGTCGAGTATTTTTCGGAAATTTTCCCGTATGGGTCACGGCTTGGGGCTTGGCGAAAAACCACAGCCTGACCAGATAACAATACATGAGAAAAACGAAAAAAGTCCTGAAATCGAGAGATTTCAGGACTTTAGTGGTTGCGGGGGCAGGATTTGAACCTACGACCTCCGGGTTATGAGCTTGCTCTGGGATGGTGAGTGCGGTGATGTTGGGACGTTTCTGGCACTTTTGGCTCGGGTAAGGTTTCCTTTCGAGCAGGTTCTCTCCGTTGCTTCCGCCGGGAAGTTTCCTGTTCTGGGTCAAAACGTGGGTCAAACAGAAGAATTACGCGTTGGCCTGCTGCAAGTAAAACTCACTCTCCGCAACTCTTGTCACAAAATCATATTCAAGGCGTGTTGCTTTGGACGGAGTAATGTTATAGCGATTAAACACCGTTCGCAGGTAGGCGAAATACTCTCTGTCCTCATAGGTCAAAGGAGCAACCCAGCCATGTTCACTACCAACGGATTCAGCTTTTAATAATTCATCTCTGTTCATTTCAGACAATGGTATCCCTCCTGTATTCCGCAATTAGCCGCTCTGCCGCGTCCTCCCATATCACTAATCGGAAAGGATCATAGGCGCCAATCTGCCGTGCTCCAAACTCACGCTGATAGTAGTCCAGCAACTCGCTGGTTTTAGCGCGGAAAACCAGTACACCCTCAAAGCCTGCTTCCATGGAAACCTGCACGGCATAGGCGAACAGGGCCTTGGCAATACCAATATATTGCTTGCATCCACCTTCAACGTGAATGAGATTTGCATTGCTGTGGCGCGCATTTTCTAAATATATGATTTCTACTGCCAAACTTCCACGATCCAGCTCGTAAGACATAAGACCCAGAAGCTCATTGGTTTCGATGCGGTATAATGCAACCTTGTTGGGCAGTCCGATAGCAAAAGGTGTAGTCCAATCTGTCTGCCAGTCTTGAGTGGCTGCCAAATCTGCTTCTGCAGCCGGTCTTACGGAAACGGGAAGACTTTCACCGGAAATAGCGTCTAAGACAAACAAATCGAGCATGTACATTCTCCTTTTCATAGGTAGTTTATCACGGCGAGTGAGAAAAAACAAGTAGGCAACAAAATTATAATACTCGATTTTTGCGAGACTGTACCCAAAGAAGAACTGTGCGATTCCCCTCTGACATAGAATCCGAGAATCGATAACCCAGATGGTCAAACGATTTAAGTTCATTGGGATTTGTAACATTATTCTCTGCCAGCCAACGCACCATCTGACCGCGTGCCATCTTACACTTGGTGCCTTTCTCGATAACCGTACCATTTTTCATTTCACCAAAGATGCAGGTGACAAGCCGAACAGTTTTGGGAAGATATGGCGACACCGCCTTGTTGTATTCCTTGGATGCGAGATTCAGCACAGTATCCGTTTCCGAGGCCAACTGCCATGCTAAACGGTTTCCCAAAAATTGATACAAATCCCAGCATCCGTCCACCGGCAGCTTGGCCTGCATCTCCAGCCTGTAGGGAGTCACACCGTCAAAAGGCCGCAGCAGGCCATAAAAGCCGGAGATTATACGCAGATGTTCTCTGATGTAGTTCAAATGTGACGTTTCCATCACGCCGGGGGCCATATAACGGTATTGAATGCCATCATAGGAGAGAATAGCAGGGGTGAGGCTACGGCGCAGGTCCATATACTTCAGCCGTTCCACATTCAGCTTAACGATTGTATCGTTACACTTCCACAGGTACTGCAATTCCTTTGGAGACATACCCTGCATCTGTACAACAGAAGCATTGGACGCCCGCCCATCGACACGATAGTGCTGGTGAAATATCTGCTGGTAGGATTTGTACGCGGCTACAGGTTAGAACGTGAGATAGCGCAGCACATCGATACGGACTGGTCCCTGCGGTGGTATCTGGGCCTTGACCTGTTCGACCGGGTTCCGGACCACAGCACAATCTCCCAGCTGCGTCGGCGTAAGCCCGCGTTCCGGAAGGTATTCCGCAGACTGTTCGAGGAAGTGGTCCGGCAGTGCATAGAGCATGGGCTGGTAAGCGGCAGGCTGGCGCTGACGGATTCAACCCATATCAAAGCAAACGCCTCATATGCCTCCGAGCAGACAAAAAAGTGCCTGAATCGCCAGGGGCGTACACGGGAACGTAACCCCCTTCAGGCAGCGGCGGCGGACTCTGCCTATGATATGGGGCTTGCGCACAGGATATTGGCTGAGCATGGCACAGACATCTTCGTGCCGACGAAGCAGGTGCATGACAGGACTAAAGCGGAACTGAAACGCGAGGCTTTTTCATATGACGGGGCGAGGGATGTATATGTCTGTCCCGAGGGCAGGCTTTTGAAGCTGAATACTCTTCGCCGCAGCGCAAGCGGGCTGTACTGGGCATATACTTCGGATAAGGCTGAGTGTGCCAGCTGTATGCTCAAGCTGAAGTGTCTGGGCGATGGGCAGAAGGTGCGAAGGATAGAGCGCAGTTATTTTGACCCGCAGCGGCAGCGAAGCAGGCTGCATGTGGGCAGCCCAGCGTACCGCGACGCGAATTTTAGACCTCCTGATACACGCCCATTATGAACATCAAACCAGGCGATGCGACCAAGGCCACATCGCCTGGTTTATAAGCATTTTACAAAAAGTTTGTTGAAATTAATCCAGTTAAGCTCTTGCAAAAATTTTGAGCTATGTCTTGCTTGCAATCGCGGAATTATTTGTTATAATTAAGGCAAAATGAAACAGAATGCTTATATAGTGGGAGTGGCTAATGAATAGCGTATGGTACGTATGCAGCGCATACCTTATAACTACATCGATCAGTTTAATCGGCCTGGGTGTCACATGGGCGGTGACAAGGGGCGTTAATCCGCGCAGCGATATTTTCTACTATGTTTTTGCGTTATCCGCAGTGTGCTTATTTGCAAATGTGATGACGTTTGTCTACTATTACCTGATAGCAACCGGAAAATATTATGGCGTACCAAATATTCTGCGAATCCTTGCTTTTGCCTTTGGGCAGGGCATATTTCTTACATGGGTAATGTTTATGGACTGCGCTTTGGATAATAAACGCAGATATAAGCTAACTGCCTCTGTCGCCACAGCATGCTTTATTTTGGTTTTTGCTGTTGTTTCCACTCTATCTATGAATGAATGCTACTATGTCGCGAACCCACATGCCAGAGCCGTGCTGATTTTTGCATATGCTCTATTCTATTTCATCTGCGCCTTTATGTGCATAAGACTTTGCGTCGACACCTCGGAGCTGCTTGCAGACGAAAAAATCAGGAAGTATATTTATGTCGTCTCAGCAACTCTGTTATCCAATATGATTATTCGCTTCGTCATAGACTGTACGCTGTTCCGGCAGAATATGAAGATGACCGACGCGATACAGGGATTTGATCCAAGCCTGCTGTCAAATTTGATTGTCAGCGCTGCTACTTTAATTTTTGCCACATCTGTGGATTTCAGTCCGCTTTATAAGCTGAGATACTCCGCCGGCACTGATAAAAAGGGCAATAACGAAAAAATTGAAATGATTGCAGAGAAATACAGATTGACAGTGCGGGAAAAGGAGGTATTTGAACTGCTTTTTACCGGAATGTCCTATCAGGACATCGCCGAGTCTCTTAACGTGTCGATCAACACTATAAAGCGCCATGTTCATAACTGCTACAACAAATTCGGCATAAGCAACAGATATGACCTGTTTCTATTGGTCGATTCGGACAATGATACAAACGGGTGATGCCGCATAATGCATCAAAATAGCCAAGTCGGGTGACTGTATTTGTCGCCCGACTTGGCTATTTTTATACACGCGGGTAATTGACGGCAGCATTTCATGTAAAGTAATGTGTTTTTTGACAATGGCTTGAGCAATTAAGCCTGTAGGCCGGCAATATACGCTCAGGTCAAGTATACATTCCGGAGGTGATATCGCTTTTGCCAAAAGCTTCTGTGTCCCGCGCAGCATTTTGATTCAAGCCGCAACAAAGAAAGGAGAAAGAGTATGGAAAACACAAAAAGCATTTCAAAGGGTCACTTGTTTATGGCGCTTACCGCGCTGTTTTTGTCCAGTATGTGTACTCTGGGAGACCTCGTTATCAATCCCATTGTAAATGATTTGTACGTAGCTTTCAGTGATGCCCCTGTTTCCGTTATCAATTTCGGAATCACGGGTCCCGCGCTTGTCGGCCTGCCCTTCTGCATTTTAGCCGGCAGATTGTGCGACAAATATAACAAAAAAATCGTTATGGTAATTGGCTTTGCCATTTTCACATGCTCTGCAGTTTTTGGCGCCGCGGTTGAAAATATCTATTATTTTGTAATTATGCGCTGCCTGGCAACCGGAGTTGGCTGGGGCGTTACCAACTCCGCTGCTCTTGCGATTATCGCCGCGCTTTATCAGGACGAGGTAAAGCATGGCAAAATCGTAGGCTGGTACAACTCCGCCATGTCCGTCATAGGCGCCGCTCTTGCATCCGTTTCCGGCATACTGGCCGTCAGCGCCTGGCAGAACGCCTTCAAGGCATACTGGGTATCCATACCTGTTCTCGCCATGCTCATTGTTTTCCTCCCCTCCATGAAGCCTGACGCCGACATAATCAATGCAAACGGCAAGGACGAGAATAAGCCCGCGGAGCAGGTGAATGACAGCGGCTGGTGGAAGCCTCTTATCCCCCTGAGCATTCAGGTTTTCGGCGTGGCTCTTTGTGCAATGGTGTTCCTGTATATGGTTTCTCTTTACGTTACTGACGCCGGAATCGGCGACGGTTCCCTGACCGGTGTAATCAGCTCAATCAACACGCTTGCCACAGCTGCGATGTCGCTGGTGTTCGGCTACTGCTACAAGAAAATGAAAAACGCGGTTTATCTGCCCGCAATTTTCATCATTTCCATCGCCTTTATCGTCATGGGGCTTGTTCCCACCAAGGCTGTCGCCATGATCTCCGCTGTTTTCATCGGCGGCTCTTGGGCGTTCTATTTCTGCTATTTCTATGCCCGTTGCGTTGATCTGGTCCCGCCTCACAGAGCGGGTACGGCAACCGGTATTGTCGCCCTTGCCGACGGAATTGCCGCGGCAGGATGCTCCTACTTTTTGACGGGACTGATGAGCGGACTGGGTATTAACGCGGTTCAGGCGTGGCCTATCATAGGCGCTACGCTTGGCGTTATCAGTGTTATTTCCCTGGTCTGGTACATCGCAACGAGAAAGAAAGCAGCCTGAACAGCCGCGAGGAGGGACATATAATGTGCATCGATAAAACAGCAAGTATTATCATTAAATCTTCAAATATTTTTACCGGCGAGACGCTGGAAACCCGTTCAGGAGCAGTCGTAATTTCCGGCAACTCAATCGTAGATGTTATATCCGATGAACAAATTCCCGAATTTACCGGCCCCTCCACCAAGGTTATAGATGCCGGTCAGCGTTTGGTTATGCCCGCTTTCAATGACGCGCATACGCATTTTATTACTGTCGGACTGAACATGGATACCGACTATACCCTGGATGTCGGGGACTGTAAATGCGAGGATGAGGTTGTTCAAAAGGTAAAAGCATTTGCTGACGCCCATCCACACAACGCATGGGTACACTGCGTCGGCTGGAATCCCGACAGCTGGGACAAAATGCCAACCAAAGCGTCTCTGGACAAAATCCTTCCGGACCGCCCCTGCCATATCGGCTCATGGGATCTCCATACCTGTTGGGCAAACAGCAAGGCGTTGGAATTGGCCGGATTTACGGACGGGATGGAAAGCCCCGCCGGCTCCGAAATATGTCAGGATGAAAACGGAGCTCTCACAGGTATCGTAAAGGAGGACATTGTCAATGAAATCCGCGGCCGCTCTGTTGCCGGTGCGGACATGAACAAGGCCCTAGGCATGGTATGTGAGCAGGCTCTGTCCTATGGCATTTCCTCTGTCGCCGCCATGTGGCCAAACTACGGCTTGGCCGATGAGCAGCTTCTGCGCATTTTCAAGGAAGCCGAATCCTCTGGGAACCTGCCAATACGCGTTCATTATTATCCTAAATTGGAGCACGGTCTTGACACTGCAAGGAAGTTTGAGAAAATGGCGGCGTCTGACTTCTTCCGTTTTGCGGGAGTAAAGCTTGTGATTGACGGAGTGAGCGAGATGCATACGGCCTATTTGACAGAGCCTTATGCAGACGACACGTCAACCTGCGGTGAATTGACCGTAAAGGAGGATGAGCTGCTCGAGCTTATTTCCCAGGCAAATTCGCACAATTATAGCGTCCGCCTGCACGCTATAGGCAACGCGACGGTCAAGACAGCGCTGAATGTGTATGAGGCGGTGGAGCAGAAGTATGGCCGCAAGAGCCTGCCAAATGCCATCGAGCATATCGAAAGCTGCTGCCCCGAGGACCTTCCTCGCTTCGCGCAGCTTGGCGTTATCGCGTCCATGCAGCCTATTCACAGCGTGCTGAATGTGGATGGATACCCCGCGCTGCTGGGTGAAAAATGGCGTCCTTATATGTGGCCTGTAGCCTCTCTGCTTGAGCACCACGCAATGCTTGCCTTCGGTACGGACGCACCTGTGTACGACCTCAATCCGATGCACGGGCTCTACGCGGCAATTACACGTAAGCAGCCATGGGACGGTTATCCGAAGGATGGCTTCGTGCCTGAGCAGAGAATCAGCCTTGCACAGGCACTTCAGGCATATACCTATGGCTCGGCCGTAGCCGAGAGCTTCTCTGAAAGGCTCGGAACGCTTCATGCCGGCAAGCTGGCGGACATCGTAATTATGGACCGCGATCTATTCGCCGCTAAACCCGAGGAGCTTCTTGAGGCAAAACCGGCATATACCATAGTAGGAGGCGCGATCCTATATCACAATCCTGAGTCTGGAATCTGATATTCCGTAATTGCGCATGCAATCCCCATGATGTATAAGCTCATGGGGATTGTTTGCAGGAAGCTCTCGTCCTATAACCGCTTGTGGAGAGGAGAACAGCACATGACACCAGGCCAGTTTGCGGTAATCATAATCGCCTTTGTGATTGTTTCAGCGGTGATCACCAAGAAATGCACTGTTATTTTGTTTCTCGGCTCGTTTTTCGGCGCAATATACTTATATCGCGGAAATGCGCTCGCTCAATGGTGCGTAATCCTACAGACCGTGATTGCGGAGAACGCATGGCTCTGGCTTGTGTGCGGCCTGTTTGGCAGCCTTATTGAGCTTCTGAACGCATCCGGCGGGCTTAGAATTTTTTCGCAAAAAATTGAAAGGCTCTGCGATACCCAGCGAAAAACAATGTTAGCATCCGTCATATTTGGATTTGTTTTGTTTATTGACGACTACCTCAACGTGCTGACGATAGGGGTATGTATGAAGCCGGCGTTCGATAAAACTCGTACTCCGAGGGAAGCGTTAGCCTTTATTCTGGACTCAACCGCCGCGCCTGTCTGCGCCCTGATTCCGTTTTCAACATGGGCGGTATTCTACGCCGGCCTTTTCTATAATGAGCCAGTTATTGCTTCTCAGTTTTCCAGCGGTATGGAAGCGTACATAAGGGCAATTCCTTTTTGCTTTTATCCCATATTCGCCGTTTTGATTGTGCTGATGTTTTCCCTGCGCATTTTCCCGAGGCTCGGGGCAATGAAAAGGGCCTTTCTCCGCGTGGAATCCACAGGTATGGTTTACAGCGAGGAAAGCCGTAAATACAATTTGTCCGATAATAAGGATACCGGAAATGCAAGCGGCAGTATACTTAATTTCCTTATTCCGCTGTTGGTGCTGGTAATAATCTCTGTTATAAGCGGAGATATATTATCCGCCGTTATAGCTTCCATTATCATATGCTCGGCACTTAATATTTTTCAAAAAAATATCA
>CATJWG010000100.1 GCA_949744165.1 uncultured Eubacteriales bacterium
ACCACAGCGCCACTCAGCAGGCGGTTCTTCTCGCCTCCTCAGGCGTGGCAGTTAAGGAGGGCAATGCGTCGTGAAAAAGAAAAGCTTTCTTTCCAATGCATGGGGGCAGCGTGCGCTCATATTGGCTGTGCTGATGATTATTATGCTCATCGGCAACAGAAGCTTCTTCACACTGGGAAACCTTCGCACCATACTCATGTCCATCGCGATTTACGGCATCATGTCGTGCGGTATGCTCCTTGCGATGCTTACAGGTGGAATAGACCTTGCCATGGGCTCTACTGCGGCACTGACCAGCGTTGTCTGCCTGTGGTGGTACAACGGCCACGGCATGAACAACGGAGCTTTCTTTGTGGGACTGCTGCTCGCCGTTGCGGTGGCTGTGTGCGTCGGAACGCTCCACGGAATATGCGACGCTTACCTGAGGCTTCCGTCCTTTGTTGTGACTCTGGCAACGAGCAATCTGCTTTACGGGCTTGCATCCGCCATCCTTAAGGGCTCTTTTATTCACTTTACAAGCACAGAGGGGTTCTTCTACAAGATTGCAAACTCAAAGTTGTTCAATATTCCAATGCCTATAATTATTTTTGTAGTGGTGGCAATCGTAGTTGGGCTGATTCTATCATTTACGGTTTTCGGACGCAGGGTTTACGCCGTCGGCGCCAACAGGGTGGCGGCGGAGGTTGTCGGCATCAACTCAAAATTGTTCCGCGTCGGGTGCTATATCATCTGCTCGCTAACGGCCTGCATAGGCGGCATTGTTCTGACCTCCATGAACTTTGTCACCTCT
This sequence comes from uncultured Eubacteriales bacterium, assembly GCA_949744165.1. Lineage (GTDB taxonomy): Bacteria > Bacillota > Clostridia > Oscillospirales > Oscillospiraceae > JAMPGF01. The sequence goes on from CATJWG010000100.1 coordinate 791, forward strand.
GCTACGACTGCTCAAGGGTATGAGAGCATGGTTATGCTTGCCCTGGTGGTCGGCGGCGCTGATATCATGGGCGGCTACGGCGACATCGGCGGCGCGGTGTTCGGCGCGCTGCTTGCCGGCCTGGTCAGCAACATGATTGTTATGCTGAATATCGATACAAACTATTCTCAGGCCGTACAGGGCGTTATCATCGTTCTTGCCGTTGCTTTCAATGTTTACAACAACCGCAAGGCCGCCGGCCTGATTTCCCCCCGCACACGCAAGATAAGAAAAGCGGTGTCCGAGAAGTAACATCTTTACAAATCACGGCAGTATAAATGCGCCCTTAAAACAGGGCGCATTTTGGTATAGTAAAAAACAGGAAGCGGGTAGTTGTACATGGAAAAAATCAATCATGCAATTCTCAAAGAAATAGATAAGATTCAGCTCAGCGAGGCAAACAGGGCCTGGCGCGAGGCAATGAAAAGCGCACCGTGGTGCCTGCACGCAGACCGGGAGAGGTGGACTGTGACCTCATGGGAGGAAACGGAAGGTCTCGACCTGGAGCTGCGGCGCGCGAGGCTCCTGGAAAAGATTCTTGATAACCTCGCTATCAGCATCCTGCCCTTTGACCAGATTGTGGGGCGAGTGACCCCTACCGTAATCGGCTGCGTCACCGCCATGGATATCAGCGGCGATTACATTCCGGCAATCTGGGATGATGACGCGGAGGATGTTGACCTCACCATGGACGCCAGCGTTGCCCTTGACAGGGAGAGCCTTGCGATTCTGCGCAAGGCCGCCGGAATCTTCGGAGGCAAAACCGCGCCGGAGATGACCGCCAAGGCGTGGCAGGCCGCTGTGGGCGACTGGGCAAAAAACGCCGAGACTGCCAAGCTGAAGGACCCATCCATTGATACGGCCGTTTTCGGACAGGTCACTACCTCTCTGGACTGGCAGAAAATACTCAGGGTTGGCCTGCGCGGATATATTGAGGAGGCAAAGGCGCATATTGAGACCTTCAGGGCCGGCAAAGAGACAAATATTGACAAGCTGTATTTCTGGCAGGCTGCTGTCATCGTTCTGGAGGCGGTTATAAGGTTTGCCCACCGCTACGCCGAGCTGGCGAGGGGGATGTCCGAGACCGAGGAAAATGAGACGCGCCGCCGCGGGCTCCTTGAGATTGCAGAAATTTGTATGTACGTCCCCGAAAACGCACCGCGCACCTTTCATGAGGCTCTTCAATGCATGGCAATCTGCGGCGCAGCGAAGTGCCTTGAGCACCCGATGCACTGCAACCCTCACTGGGGCCGTGCGGACCAGTATTTGTATCCATTTTTCATCAGGGACGTCACAGGCGGCGCCATAACGCTTGAGCGCGCAGCTGAGCTCATGGCGGACCTTATCGGACGCTGGGGCACTCAGTGCATGGTACAGCCCGCAAGCCAGAAGCTCTCGCACCAGATTAACTTCGGCATCAACAACATAATGGTCGGTGGCGTTGACCGCGATGGCAGAGACGCCTGCAACGAGCTGAGCTATCTTATTCTGCACGTCGTGGGACTGCTGTCCATATCGTCTCCCACGGTTGGCCTGAAGTGGAGCAAAAAAACTCCCGCTTGGCTCATGCGAAAGGCGATAAAAACCAACCTTGAAACCCGCGGCGGCATTCCGCTGTTTGAAAACGACGACGCGGTTATCGCGCACTATGTGCGTGACGGTATCCCGTTTGAGGAAGCGGTGGAGTGGTGCGGCCTGGGATGTGTGTACCCCTGCCTGCCGACCCGCGCCGAGCACACCGGAGCCCACGGCCTCGGAGCTTTCAACGTAGCCGGCCTTGTGAATCTGGCGCTCCACAACGGTGTTGATATAAACGGAAATCAAACAGGGCTGAAAACCGGAGACCCGCGCGACTTTGGGACATTTGACGAGCTGTACGACGCTTTCCTGCGCCAGCACCGGTTTTTCAGCCACCGCATATTCAGGCTGGGCGCAATGGCGCGCGACCTTGAGGCGAATTATGTTCGTCTGCCGCTTATTTCAGTTTTGAGTCTGCCGGCGGCAATGGAGCTGGGGCAGGATAATCTGATGCCGCATCCCGACTATTCCCTCCAAGGCATCGGTGACAGGGCCATCGTTGATGCCGGCGACTGCCTGTTTGCCGTCAAGTATCTGGTGTACGACAGAAAGAAGCTGAGCATAGGCGAGCTCATGGATGCTCTGGACTCCAATTTTGAGGGTGAGCGCGGCGAGGAGATACGTCAGCTTTGCCTGCACGCACCCAAATTCGGCAACGACGACAGCGGGGTTGACGAGATGGTCAGGCGCGTGAGCGACGACTCCGGCGCAATCATCCGCAGCTATGACAATTCGCCCTTCCGGCCCATCATGATTGCGCGCGAGGGCCTTGCCTGGCACTACTACGGCGGTCTCGGCCTGGGGGCTACACCAAACGGTAGACGGGCGCTGGAGCCTCTCTGCGACGGCTCGGCCTCCCCCATGCGCGGCGCGGATAAGAACGGTCCCACCGCGGTGCTCCGCTCGGTAATCAACGTTGGGTTTAAGGATTCCTATGCCAGTGTCCTCAACCAGAAGATTAATGCCTCGGTTGTCAGCAGCAGCGACGGCATAGACCGCCTTGTGGAATATACAAACGCGTTTATGTCGGCGGGTGGCACTCATATTCAGTACAACATTGTGGACTCCTCTGAACTGAAGGACGCGAAGGAAAAGCCGGAGGAGCATACCGGCCTCATTGTGCGTATCGGGGGCTACTCCGCGTACTTTGTGCAGCTTTCCTCTGAAATACAGGATGACGTAATATTTCGCAGTGAGTTCTGCGTATGAGCGGCGGAAGGACGGCCGCGCGGTGGGCCGAAGCATGGCGGAACAGGGTATAGGAATAATAACGAAAAATTTTGCGTCGTCCGTACCCAAGCAGGGAAAGCAGTTTCTTTGCCTGTTTGGGTACGAATATTTCTGTGCGGAAATGATGTGCAGTATAACAGAGCGCAATCTGCCCTGTCTCATGCGGAGGACATTCCGCGCAAACCACTGAAGTCTGGGTGTTTTTTATTTTCTGTATTGACAGAGGTGCTGTGTGTCCATTATAATGTGCGCATTACAGAAAGGAAGGGAGGATGATATGCTGTATGGACAGTGACGGAGACTGTATAAATCCTGCATACCGTTTGTTGTGTTTAGCATATCTGCGCTGTTAGGTTAACAGGGCGGACGTGCTATTTTGCATTTACTGAGTATTTTACGCAAAGCAATACATAACAAAAGGAGTTTATAATTTTTATGCTGAGTAATTTCACATATGTAATCATCATGACGGTGATGGTTCTCCTGTCCGCGTACTTCTCTGCCACGGAAACCGCATTTTCGTCACTAAACCGCACAAGACTGAAAACGATGGCGGACAAGGGAAATCAGAGGGCCGCGCTTGCGTGCAGACTCTCGGAGCGGTATGATAAGCTTATTTCCACCATACTTATAGGCAACAACATCGTAAACATTACCATGGCATCCTTGGGAACAATATTGTTTGTCCGTCTGTGCGGAGATATAGGAGCAACGGTGTCCACGGTGGTCGTCACGGTGGTCGTGCTGATTTTTGGCGAAATTTCTCCGAAAAGTATTGCAAAGGACTGCCCCGAGCGCTTTGCAATGTTTTCGGCGCCATTGCTGAACGCTCTGATTTGGCTGCTGACTCCGCTGAATTTTGTCTTTTCCCGCTGGAAGGAGCTGCTTTCCCGTGTCCTGAAATCAAAGTCTGACACTAAGATGTCACAGGAGGAGCTGCTGATGCTGGTGACAGAGGTGCAGCAGGACGGCAGTATTGATAAGGACGAGGGCGAGCTGCTTCGCAACGCCATCGAATTTGCGGAGCAGAAAGCGGGGGATATTTTGACACATCGCATGGATCTGGCGGCTGTGCCTGCTGACGCATCCAAAAGCGAGCTGGCACGGATGTTTTCGCAGTCGAAATTTTCACGTATCCTTGTATACGAAAACAACATAGACAACGTTGTGGGAGTGGTTCACCAGAAAGACTTTTATACCGGAGCCGGTATTACCGAGCGGGAAATCAGGGAGATTGTCTCTCCGGTTGCGTATGTTATGCAGGGTGAGAAGATAAGCGCCCTGATGCGCCGGCTTCAGAAGGGGAAGACACATGTTGCGGTTGTTCTGGATGAATACGGGGGAACCTGCGGAATAGTGACCATGGAGGACATTTTAGAGGAGCTGGTTGGCGAAATCTGGGATGAGCATGACGAGATAAGCGAAATGTTTTGCAGAGCTGACGAGCATATATACAGGGTAAACGGTTCCGCAGCCCTGGATGATGTGAGCGGCTTTTTTGGGATAAAGATTGATTCAAAGATGCTCTCGCTCAGCGGCTGGGTCATGCAGCAGCTCGGAAAGCCGCCCGTGACGGGAGACAGCTTCGACTATGGTAAGCTGCAAGTGACGGTTAAAGCCGTTGAGCGCCATAAAGCTTCGGAGTTGGAGATTAAGATAAAGCAATAACCCGCCGTGCTGCCGCCTGAGTGGTATTGCCATTGTTGAAGATTTGGAATATAATGTTCCCGTTAGTCTGGAGGAATTTCTATGAGCCTGATAAATCCTGAAGCGGCCGCCCGAGGGAACGCCAACAGAAATATAGGAGAAAAACGCGCAAAGCCATAGAGCTTGCTATAAGGAGATGCAAGATGAACCTTGATTTTCATATGGAGATTGATGATAGGTATCATTCAAAATTGCAGTTGGCAAGATTTTTAACAGAAGCTTTGGTAGGAAAAATATGTTTTGCCCCAGATGTGGGAGTGTGAAAATAGAGCATTTTGCAAATAATAGACCGGTTGCGGATTTCTTTTGCCCGCAATGTGAGGCTCAATATGAGCTAAAAAGCAAAAACGGGAAGCTCGGTAAAAAAGTCGCCGATGGAGCATATGAAACAATGATAAAGAGAATAGCATGTAAGGAAAACCCAGATTTTTTCTTTATGAGCTATTCGATGAGAAGGCTCTGCGTTGAGGATTTCATAATGATACCTAAGCACTTTTTTTGTGCCGGATATCATTGAAAAAGAAAACCGCTGTTGTCAACGGCCAAACGGTCAGGATGGGTTGGGTGCAATATTTTGCTTGACAGAATTCCAGAGCAGGGGCGAACCTCAATTATATATGAGGGATGTGCTCAGGACAGAGATTTCATTATAAGAAGAGTATAAAAAGTCCAGCGAGTAAATGTGGACAATCTTTCGGTAAGGGGATGGATGCTGGACATATTAAATTGCGTTAATATGATTAACCGTGATGAGTTTGAAATCTGAGACATTTATAGTTTTGAAAATGTACTCACGGAAAAGCCCCCTGATAATAACAACATCCGGCCTAAAATCAGACAACAGATGCAGATGCTGAGAGACAGAGGCATAATTGAATTTATTGGGAACGGCAAATACAGGAAATGCCTATAGGAAAACTAAAAAAATAATGTTTTTACCGGAAAACAGCAGATTATTCTGTGCTTGTACTGAAATCGTAGATCAGGCAATGAAAATTATAGAAGAAAAATTCCGTTTCATAAAGACAAGGAGGAACCAACCTTGCTTAAAGATAAAACAATACTTCTGGGAGTCACGGGCGGAATCGCGGCCTACAAGGCGGCGTGCTTGGCTTCTGCGCTGGTGAAGCTGCACGCCGGCGTCGAGGTTGTTATGACCGAAAACGCGACAAAATTCATAGCTCCGCTGACCTTTGAGCAGCTTACCGGACGACGCACTATGGTAGATACTTTTGACCGCGGCTTCTCCCACAGCATCGAGCACATCGCACTGGCTGAGCGCACCGACCTTGTGCTGATAGCGCCCGCGACCGCCAACGTCTGCGCAAAGCTGGCACATGGCCTTGCCGATGACATGCTCACCACCACAGCGCTGGCCTGCCACTGCCCAAAGCTGATAGCGCCGGCGATGAACACGAATATGTACGAAAATCCCGTGACGCAGGAGAACCTCCAAACTCTCCGGCGCTTCGGATGGGAAGTTATCAAGCCTGCCAGCGGGCGCCTTGCATGCGGCGCGGTGGGGCCCGGCAAGCTGCCGGAGCCGGAGCAGCTGCTTGAGCATGTCCTGCGCGTGATTGCCCTGCCTCACGATCTCGTGGGCAAAAGGGTGCTTGTCACCGCGGGACCTACACAGGAATCCATCGACCCTGTGAGGTATATTACAAACCACTCCACCGGCAAAATGGGCTACGCCATAGCCCGCGCGGCGATGCTGCGCGGAGCGGAGGTCACGCTTGTTAGCGGTCCCACGGCGATTGAGCCGCCTCCATTTGTAGAGCTGGTGTCCGTACGCTCGGCACAGGAGATGTTTGACGCGGTGACACAGCGCAGCGCTGACGCGGATTGCATCTTCAAGGCCGCCGCCGTGGCTGACTACACTCCTGAGTGCTACAGCGACGATAAGATAAAAAAATCCGATGTGGAGCTGTCTATACCTCTGCGCCGGACGCAGGACATTTTAGGATATCTCGGGGAGCACCGCCGCCCGGGTCAAGTTATCTGCGGTTTTTCAATGGAGACGCGCGACATGCTGGAAAACAGCCGCGCCAAGCTCAGGAAAAAGAATGTGGATATGATATGCGCCAACAACCTCAAAACCGAGGGCGCGGGTTTCGGAACAGACACGAATGTGCTCACTGTCATAACTGCCTCAGAGGTGTGTGAGCTGCCGCTGATGAGCAAGGATGCCGTTGCTGGCGTTATCATCGACATGGCGCTGGCGCTTTTGTAAAAGAGTACAAAGCAGACCCTGAAAGGGTCTGCTTTGCCTTATATGACACAATCGTCTCCCAGCTGGCCGCCCGCTATCAGGTCGGCGAGAGTGAACTGCTCTAAATACTTGCTTATGAGACTGTCGAGTCCATGCCACATTGACAGCGTGCGGCAGGCGGAGGCCCTTTCGCACGGAGGGGCGCCGTGTGCAAGGCATGACACAGGTGAGAGAGAGCCCTCTGTGAGGGAGAGAATCCGCCGTACTGTGTAGTGCTCAGGGGACTTGCGAAGGCGGTAACCGCCGCCCTTGCCGCGCAGGCCCGTGAGTATGCCGTCCCGGACAAGAGACTTGACTATGCTCTCAAGGTATTTTTCGGATATTTCCTGACGGCGGGCTGTTTCCTTGAGCGGCACATAGCCGTCCGATTGATGCTCGGCGATGTCGATGAGCACGCGCAGAGCATAGCGCCCTTTCGTTGAAATAAGCATCGCAATCCCTCTCTTTAGTTTGTTTTAATTTATATTATAATGCAGTAGATATGGGATTTCAACGAGAAAACCAGCCTGCGCGCGAAAAAATTGCCCTTGCGTATTTACCCGCGCTGCTGTATAATACTACGATTAGAGGGCAGGAAAACACGCTCTCGAAAATATTGCGCTGCATCCCCAAAAGCAGGGGAGCGGCAGCAGGAGGTAATTGAATATGAAAGCACGCAAACACGATGTCCACTGGATGGTGGGAACGGCGCTCATGGCGGCAATAGTGGTGTTGCTGGCGAATACGCCGCTGGGAATGATTCCCCTGCCCATAATCAAAGCCACGACGACTCACATCCCTGTTATCGTCGGTGCGATATTGCTTGGACCGCTGGCCGGAACGATTTTAGGCGCGGTTTTCGGTATCTGCTCGATGATAAGCAACACAATGACGCCGGCTCTTCTCTCGTTTGCATTTTCGCCGTTTTTAGCGACGAGCGGTGCAGGCGCGGTCAAAGCCCTGTGGGTAGCTGTCGGCTGCCGTGCCATGATTGGCCTTGTGTCCGGATGGCTGTGGATTGGCCTGAAAAAGCTTAAGCTCAGCGACTACATTGCGTTGCCGGTAGTCGGCTTTATCGGCTCGATGACGAACACGGTGTTCGTTATGGGAAGCATCTATTTTCTGCTGCGTCCTGAGTACGCCAAGGCGATGGGCGTGGGCATCGAGGCGGTTTTCGGCCTTGTGATGGGCGTGATAACCGGCTCAAGTGTGCTCGAAGCCGTGGTTGCGCTTGTATTGGTTACGGCTCTCGGCAAGATATTGCTCAAGCTCCAGCCCGTGCTTTTCAAAGCGCCGCGGTCCCCGCGTCCGGAGGCGGAGTGATTCGAAAATCCGCACAGGTATGAGGTGAAGAAACCATGCTCCTTGCCATAGACATCGGCAATACAAATATTTCCATCGGCGGAATTGAGGATGACAAGATTGTTTTCGAGGCCCGCATAGCCACGGACCGTATAAAGACTTCGGACCAGTACGGCGTGGAGATAAAGAATATTCTCTCTCTGTTTGACGTAAGCCCCGGGGACATAGATGACTGTATTATCTCCTCAGTGGTGCCTCCGGTGTTCAACTCGGTGCGCACGGGAATGGTAAAAGTCATAGGCAAGCCGCCCATGGTGGTAGGTCCCGGGATAAAAACAGGGCTGAATATCCATATGGACAATCCCTCCCAGGTGGGAAGCGACCGTATAGTCATAGCCGTGGCTGCTTTGGCGGAGTATGCCCCGCCGCTTATCCTGCTCGACCTGGGCACCGCCACGACTATCGAAGCCGTTGGCGAGGGCAGCACCTATCTCGGCGGCTGCATAATCCCCGGCGTGCGCGTTTCGCTCGAGGCTCTGACCGCCAACGCCGCGCAACTGCCCGGAATTAGGCTGGACCGGCCGAAAAAGGTGGTGGGCAAGAACACTGAGGACTCAATGCGCAGCGGTATAATGTACGGCACTGCCGCGATGATAGACGGAATGCTCGAGCGCATGGAAGCCGAGCTCGGTTGGCAGGCCACTGTTGTGGCTACGGGCGGCATGGCGCAGTTCATAGTTCCGCTGTGCCGAAGGCAGATGAATCTGGAAAAGGACCTGCTGCTGAAGGGCCTCAATATCATTTACAAGAAAAACCGTGCGGCTAAGAAGACCGCGAAATGACGAAACGGAGCCCGTCGGACTTCCGGCGGGCTCTTTTCACGCTTTTTGCGTCTCGTGAGCGTAAATTTCCTCTTGACTTTAGGCTTAGAATAATTTATAATACATAAGCTGACAAATTTAATGCGTTTTTACTTGAACAGCCGACGTGGAGAAGTCGCGTAGCCTGGTCGAGCGCGCACGATTGGAAATCGTGTAACGGTCATAAGCCGTTCGAGGGTTCGAATCCCTC
>CATJWG010000101.1 GCA_949744165.1 uncultured Eubacteriales bacterium
TGCCGAGAGCATAAAGGCGCAGATAGGCGAGCACGGCGCACGGCTTGAGCAGATAGACGAGGAAAAGTCCCGCTGCGAGCGGGATATTGCCGCGGCGGTGGCCGAGTCGGAGGAAAACGCCGCCGAGGCCGGCCGCAACGAGCAGGGCATAAGCGAGCTGGTAACGCGCGAGAACGCCGCTCTGGAGGCGCTGGCGCAGAAGCAGACGATGCTGACCATGCTCGCCGACCGCCGCCGCGAGCTGGGCGAGCGGGTATCCACAATCGACGCGGAGAGCGCCGCGGGCGAGGAAAAGTATGCTGCTGCGGGAGCGCAGCTCCGTCAGGCTCAGACTGAGCTGGACAAGGCCAGAGGGCGGCTTGACGAGATAAACAATGTGATAAGCGGACACAGGATGCTGATGTCCGGCAGGGAGCAGAGTACTGCGGAGCTTGGCGAGACGCTCAATAAGCTGACCGTGGAGCTGCGCTCATCCCAGGCACGGGCGAACATGCTCGCGGAGATGGAAAAGGAATTTGAGGGCATGGGCAAGGCGGTGAAAACCGTCATGCGCGAGGCCGGACGCGGAGCGCTGAAGGGAATTTTCGGCCCCGTGGCGAGCCTTGTGACGGTGGACGAGCGATATGCCCTGGCTATAGAGACCGCGCTGGGCGCGGCGATGCAGAATATAGTCGTGGACACACAGGAGGCCGGAAAAGCCGCCATTGAAATGCTCAAACGCGGCGACGGCGGCCGCGCAACCTTTCTGCCGCTGTCAACGATGCGCCCGAACATCCTGCGCCGCGTGCCCCAAGGCGAGGAAGGCTATGTCGGCATAGCCGCACAGCTTGTGAGCTACGATAGGCGCTTTGAAAATGTTTTTCTCAATTTGCTCGGCCGCACCGTAGTGGCGGAGACGCTCGGCAGCGCGGTGAGAATGTCGAAAAGGTTTGACAACCAGCTCCGCATAGTTACGTTGGACGGTCAGCTTATAAACGCCGGCGGATCCATGACCGGCGGCAGCACTGCGAAAAACGTGGGAATACTTTCTCGCGCAAACGAGCTGAAAAGACTGCGGGAGAAGCTGAAACAGCTCGAACGCGACGAGGCGGACACACGCGTGAAGCTCGTCGAGGCTCAGCGTGAGCTGGCTGCGGCAAAATATGAAATGGAGCAGGCAGTGTCCGAACAGAGCGAGGCCGCGGAAAACGTACACCGCTGGGAGAGTGAGGCGGCGCAGTGCCGTTTGCTGCAAAGCGCGGCGGACGAGGCCTTGGAGACGCTGGAAACCGAAAAAACCGGCATATCTGCGCGCATAAGCGAAAACCAGCAGCGCGCGGAGCAGGCGGAAACGGAAATTGCTGGACTTGAAGCTGAGCTTGAAAAGGTGCGTACGGAGATAGCGGGCCTTTCCGGAGGGCGTGAGGAATTTGAAAAGCGTCGTGCCGCGCTGGCGGAAAAACTGGCGCTCCTGCGCGAGAGTGTGGCATCGCTGGAGGCCGAGCGCGACGCGACGTTCCGCTCGCGCGGCAGCCTGTCAGAGCTGCTTGAGGCGATCTCCGGCGACGGAGAGCAGCGCCGCCGCGGCATAGCCGAGACGCGGGAGAAAAACGCCGATATTGAGCGCCGTCTTGCCGAGGCGGGAGAGCAGAACAGCCGCCGCCGCAGGGAGATTGCGGCATTGAAGGGCCAGATAGAGGCGGTGAATGTGCGCAGAATGGAGCTTGAGGGCCGGCGCACGCGCTGCGAAAAGGATGGACAGGACAAAAACCGCCAGCTTCTGGACATGCAGTCGGTTTGCGCCCGCTTTGAGCAGAAAAAGCTTGCCGCCGAGATGGAGGAAAAGAGCATAGTCGATAAGCTCTGGGAGAGCTACGAGCTCAGCCGCAGCGCGGCGGGAGAGCTGCGTCAGGCCGTGGAGGACATGGACGCGGCCTCAAAGCGGATAAATGAACTCAGACGCGAGATAAGCCGGCTCGGAAACGTGAATATCGGCGCGATAGAGGAATACGAGCGCGTGAGCGAGCGCTACGAATTTCTGAGCGAGCAGCGCGGGGACGTGAGCCGTGCCAAGCGCGAGCTGGAGAAGATAATATCCGAGCTCACAGGTGAGATGAAGGAGATTTTTACAACCCAGTTCAAGGCTATAAACGCGAGCTTCAAGGAGGTTTTTTTAGAGCTGTTCGGCGGGGGCCGCGCCTCACTGGAGCTTGAGGATGAGGAAAACGTGCTCGAGTGCGGTATAGAAATCAAGGTTCAGCCGCCGGGCAAGGCGGTGACAACGATAAGCCTGCTGTCCGGCGGCGAGAAGTCCTTCGTGGCGATAACGCTGTATTTCGCGATAATGAAGGTGCGGCCGACGCCGGTTTGCATCATGGATGAGATTGACGAGGCGCTGGACGAGGCCAATGTAATACGCTATGCCGAGTACATGCGCTCTATGTCGAAGAACACGCAGTTTATCGCCATAACCCATCACCGCGGCACCATGGAGGAGGCGGACATGCTCTATGGCGTGACCATGCAGGAAAAGGGCGTGACGACGGTAATTTCGGTCGATTTGGACGAGGCGGAGAAAAGCGCCGCGGAATGAAAAACGCTTATCAATGACGTAAAGGGGAGATACGAATGGGATTTTTTGAGAAGATAAAAAACGGACTTGCGCGCACAAAGCAGAGCATGACCGTTTCCATGAACAACATGTTCGCCGGCTTCACAGGGGAGAACGAGGAGTTTTACGATGAGCTGGAGGACACGCTTATCATGGCCGACGCGGGTGTGGGCGCCTCAGTCAAGGCGGTGGAACGCCTGCGCGAGGTGGTTACGGAGCGCGGTCTGCGCGGCGGAGAGGAGCTTCGCGGGGCTTTCCGTGAGGTGCTTGCGGAGATCCTGGACGTCGGCAGCCGTGAGCTTAAGCTGGGAACAAAGCCTTCGGTCATCCTCATGGTGGGAGTAAACGGCGTGGGCAAGACCACGACGATAGGAAAGCTGGCGGCCAATCTGCATGAGCAGGGCAGAAAGGTGCTGCTGTGTGCCGGAGACACCTTCCGCGCGGCCGCGGCAGAGCAGCTTGGGGTCTGGGCGCAGAGAAGCGGCGCGGACATAGTCCGCCACGAGGAGGGCTCGGATCCTGCCGCCGTGGTGTACGACGGTATATCCGCGGCCAGGGCGCGCGGTGCGGACGTTATAATAATCGACACCGCCGGACGGCTGCACAACAAGCAGAACCTGATGAACGAGCTGGCGAAAATTCGCCGAATAGTGAGCCGCGAGCTGCCCGACGCGGACGTGGAGACGCTGTTGGTGATAGACGCTACCACGGGGCAGAACGGGCTTATTCAGGCCAAGAGCTTCCGCGAGACGGCGGATGTGACGGGTATAGTGCTCACCAAGCTTGACGGTACGGCCAAGGGAGGTATAGTCTTTGCCATAGCAGACGAGCTTAGAGTCCCAGTGAAATATATAGGCGTGGGCGAGGGGCAGGACGACCTCATGCCTTTCGAGCCGGACGGCTTTGCCGAGGCACTGCTGCAATAGAGAGGCGACGGAGAAATGAAATTTGTGCTTGCCTCAAACAATGAAAACAAGCTGCGGGAAATGCGCGGGCTGCTTGCGGGAGAGGGGATAGAGCTTGTGTCCCAGCGCCGGGCAGGGTGCGATTTTTCCGTGGAGGAGACGGGCGCGAGCTTTGAGGAAAACGCTTACCTCAAAGCGTCAGCCGTGACGAGAGCCACGGGCTTGCCCGCCGTTGCGGACGATTCGGGATTGATGGTGGAGGCGCTGGACGGAGCGCCGGGGATTTACTCGGCCCGCTACACCGGAAGCCACGAGGACACGGACGCAGCACGCACTGCGTTTCTGCTGGAAAAGCTTGCGGGAGAAACAAACCGCGCGGCGAAATTCTCCTGCGCGATATGCTGCACCTTTCCGAACGGAGATGTGCTGCGCGCCTATGCTGAGTGTCCGGGGAGCATACTGACCGCACCGCGCGGTGACGGCGGCTTCGGCTACGACCCCGTGTTTCTGCCGCAGGGTATGGAGAAATCAATGGCGGAGCTGTCGGAGAGCGAGAAAAACGGGATATCGCACCGCGGCAGGGCGATGAGAAAATTTGTTGAGGAGCTGAGGAAACATAATGCTGACGAGTAAGCAGCGAGCCCAGCTGAAGGGTATAGCCGCCGGGCTGGATACGATAGTCCAAATTGGAAAGGGCGGAATAACGGAAAACGTGATAAGCCAGGTCAGCGGCGCGCTGGCCGCAAGGGAAATAGTTAAGGGCAGAGTGCTGGAAAACTCTCTGCTGACGGCGCGTGAAGCCTGCGATACGCTGTCTGAGAAATGCGGCGCAGAGCAGGTTCAGGTTATTGGCAGCAAGTTTGTGCTGTATAAGAAAAACGCAAAAGAGCCTAAAATAGAGCTTGTCGGAGAGAAGAAAAGAAAATGAAGATTTGCGTTTACGGCGGAAGCTTCAACCCACCGCATATAGGACATATATCAGCGGCAGGGTCCGCGCTCCGGCAGCTTGGGCCGGATAAAATGCTTGTGATACCCGACCGCGCCGCGCCGCACAAGGACATGGCGGAGAACAGCCCTGAGCCGGAGCGCCGCTTTGAGCTTGCGCGATTATCGTTCGGGGACCTTCCCGACGTTGAGGTCAGCGACGTGGAGCTACGGCGGGAGGGGAGGAGCTACACGGCAGACACCCTGCGGGAGCTGCTGGAGCTATATCCGGGCGCAAGGTTTTACCTGCTTGTGGGTACAGACATGCTCTGCACGTTTGAGCAGTGGCGCGACTTCGAGTGGATACTGCAAAGGGCCGTGCTCGCCGCTGTGGCGAGGGATGCGGGCGAAAAAGAAAAAATAAACGCCGCGTCTCATACGCTGAGCGAAAAATACGGTGCGCGTGTGGAAGTGATAGACTCGCCCGCCGTACCTGCGGCCTCAACGGATTTGCGCGCCGCGCTGCGCGAAGGTCGTGGCAGGGAAATGATGCACCCGGCTGCCTATGCATATGTGATACAGCACCGGCTGTACGGCGCGAGGCCGCAGCGCGAGTGGCTTCGCGAGCAGGCTTACGCCATGCTCAAGCCGCAGCGTATACCGCACGTCCGAGGTGTTGAGGCCGAGGCCGAGCGCCTTGCACGCCGCTGGGGTACGGACACGGAGAAAGCCGCGGCGGCTGGGATACTGCATGACATAACGAAAAAATTAGACCTCAATCAACAGTTGATATTGTGTGAAAAATATGGTATTATTACAGACAAGCTTGAGCGCACGAATGAAAAGCTTCTGCACGCGAAAACCGGAGCGGCCGTTGCGCGCGTCCGGTTCGGAGTGTGTGACGAGGTGTATGAAGCCATAAAGTGGCACACAACCGGAAAGCCGGATATGTCTATGCAGGAAAAGGTGCTGTACATGGCCGATTATATAGAGCCTACGCGCGATTTTGACGGAGTTGAGCGCCTGCGCACACTGGCCTATGAGGATATAGACGCGGCGATGGAGACAGGACTGAGAATGAGCTTAGAGGACGTTGCGGGCCGCGGACAGCAGCCGCACGAAAACAGCGTCGCCGCGCTTGAGTGGTATGCGGCACGAAATCATATGGAGTAAGCCTTTATGAAGCTCAATGGGAGCAGAGATGGAGTGAAGCACGGTAAAACTAATGGACGTGCTGCGCCAAAGGCCGACGGGAAAAACGCCGTGTCAGGAAAGACCAAAACCCGTGTCGCCTCAAAATCAGAGAGAGTTTTTGGCGCTGAGACCGCGTCTCTGCCGCCGGAGCTGCAAAAACAGATAAAAAAAGCCGGTTCGTCAAATACACGGAATGTCCGTGTGCACAGGGATGATACGCGCTACGCAAAAAGGCCAACGGCGAGGAAAAAACGCCGTGGTGGGCTGATAGCGCTTGTATGTGTGGCGCTCATTTTCGGCGCTGTTGCGGCGGGCTACTCGATATGGGAAAAACCGCCGGATGTATCCACATCAGGGCTTCGCGAGCCGGCTGCAACGCCGGCCATATCGGCGGATACAACAACACATCCGGATAAAACTCCGGAGCCGACGCCCGAGCCCACATCTGAGCCGAACATACGGCGCGAAGATTGCTACACATTCCTGCTCGCGGCTATGGACCAGATAGGCGCGAATACGGATGTTATCATAGTTGGACGGATGGACACCGCGGCAGGCACGCTGGACATCGTAAATATCCCACGCGACACGCTTGTGAATGTGAGCTGGGGGGTGAAGAAGGCCAATACAATTCTTGCCGCCGTGGACAGCGACCCAGAGAGGTTTATGGACAAGCTCAGCGATATACTCGGATTTGACCTGGACTGCTACGCGATTGTGGACATAAAGGCCGTGGAAGAGCTGGTGGACTGCATTGGCGGGGTGTACTACACTGTGCCGCGCAATATGGACTACGACGATCCCACCCAGGACCTGCATGTGCACATAGCGGCGGGTTATCAGTGGCTTAACGGCGAGGACGCAGTGAAGGTGCTGCGCTTTCGCGTCGGAAATGAGGGCACGGGCTACGCAAACGGAGACCTGGGCAGAATAGCCACGCAGCAGGATTTTCTTATGTCCATAGCCTCACAGATGCTCACGCTGGGAAATATACCTAATCTGACGCAGGCGATAGAGATTTTTCAGCAGTACGTCAGGACGGACCTTGAAAGCGGCAACCTTGCTTTTTTCGCGAGACAGTTTCTTATGATGGACAAGGAGAAAATAAGCTTTTCCACACTCCCCGGAGAGGGTATAGGCATCCGGGGCGGGTCATATTATGAAATTGACATCGACGGCTGGCTGGAGATAGTCAACAACTGCCTGAACCCTTTTACGCAAGACATAAGCGCAGACATGCTCGACGTGCTGCAATATGAAAATGGAACAGGAGTTTATGCAACAACAGGAGAGATTGCGGGAGGCGCGGGGTCGTTCTTCGATTTTTCGAGCTACACGGGCTGAGAAAGCTCTTCATTTTACAAAAAAGGAATGTGATGCTGATATGATGACACCGAAGGAAATCGCCGAGCTGGTCGTAAAGACGCTGGACGGCAAGAAAGCGCATGACATAAAAATGCTCAGAACCACCGACGTGACAGTGTTGGCCGATTATTTCGTCATATGTACCGCCTTGTCAAGCACGCAGATTAAAACGCTTGCTGACGAGGTTGAGCGCGTGGTTGAGGAAGCCGGCGAGGAGGTTCTTCACCGCGAGGGCTACCGCAGCGGCGGCTGGGTGCTCATTGACATGGGTTGCGTGGTAGCGCACCTGTTTATGGACGAGACTCGCAAGTTCTACAACCTTGAACACCTTTGGTCCGATGCCGAGGAGATTGATGTGTCAGGTCTGATAATGCCCTGATATTGGAACAGGAAAAACCTTTTCAGCGCCAGGCCGCGCCCTCATACGGAGGGCGCGGGTTGGCTGTGCTTAAATTTGACATAGGAAAGAGAAGCGAGATGAAATACGATTTTACCGCCATTGAGAAGAAATGGCAGAGCTATTGGGATGAGCATAAGACCTTCACGGCTGTGACCGGCTCTGAAATGCCGAAATACTACGCGCTTATCGAGTTTCCTTATCCATCGGGACAGGGGCTGCATGTCGGACATCCGCGGCCGTATACCGCCATGGACATCGTCGCACGTAAGCGCCGGATGCAGGGCTACAACGTGCTGTTTCCGATTGGCTATGACGCTTTCGGCCTTCCTACGGAGAACTATGCAATAAAAAACCATATGCATCCCGCTGAGGTCACGCGGCAGAACATAGCCCGCTTTACCCAGCAACTGAAGATGCTCGGCTTTAGCTTTGACTGGGACCGTTGCGTGGACACAACAGACCCGAAGTACTATAAGTGGACTCAGTGGATATTTCTCCAGATGTTCAAAAAGGGTCTGGCCTACAAGGCCACGATGCCTGTCAACTGGTGTACAAGCTGCAAGTGTGTGCTGGCCAACGAGGAGGTTGTCGAGGGCGTTTGCGAGCGATGCGGCAGCCCTGTAATCCGCAAGGAAAAAAGCCAGTGGATGCTGAAAATAACGCAGTATGCTCAGCGCCTTATAGACGACCTTGATGAGCTGGACTACATTGAGCGCGTAAAGATTCAGCAGCGCAACTGGATAGGCCGCTCCACCGGAGCGGAGTTGAGCTTTAAGGCAAGCACGGGCGATGATATAGTGGTGTTCACAACCCGGCCTGACACGCTTTTCGGCGCGACGTACATGGTGCTCTCACCGGAACATGAGCTGATAAAAAAGTGGATGTCCCAGCTCAAAAACGCTGACGAGATACAGGCGTATCAGCGTGCCGCGGCCTCAAAAAGCGACCTTGAGCGTACGGAGCTCAATAAGGAGAAAACCGGTGTGCGTCTCGACGGTGTGACGGCGGTAAACCCCGTAAACGGCAGGGAGATACCCATCTTTATCTCTGACTATGTCCTTGCAACCTATGGTACCGGCGCAATCATGGCTGTTCCTGCGCACGATGAGCGCGACTGGGAATTTGCAAAAAAATTCGGCTGTGAGATAATTGAAGTTGTGCAGGGAGGCGACGTGGAGCGCGAGGCTTACACTGTCAAGGACGACTCCGGTATAATGGTAAATTCCGACTTCCTGAACGGTATGCCCGTGCGCGATGCTATTCCCGCCATGACAAAATGGCTACAGGACAAGGGCTTGGGTCATGAGCAGGTCAACTACAAGCTGCGCGACTGGGTGTCCTCCCGCCAGCGCTACTGGGGCGAGCCGATACCTCTTGTAAACTGTGAAAAATGCGGCTGGGTTCCACTGCCGGAGAGCGAGCTGCCACTGCGCCTGCCGCAGGTGGACAGCTACGAGACCACGGACGACGGAGAATCGCCTCTGTCGAAGATGGACGACTGGGTCAACACTGCCTGCCCTCGCTGCGGCGGTCCGGCAAAGCGCGAGACGGACACCATGCCCCAGTGGGCCGGTTCAAGCTGGTACTTCCTGCGTTACATGGACCCGCACAATGACGACGCGCTTGTGAGCAAGGACGCTGTGAAATACTGGGACCGTGTGGACTGGTACAACGGCGGTATGGAGCACACCACGCTGCACCTTCTCTACAGCCGCTTCTGGCACAAGTTCCTGTATGACATAGGTGTGGTGCCAACGAAGGAGCCATACGCACGCCGAACAAGCCATGGCATGATACTTGGCGAGGGCGGGGAAAAAATGTCCAAGTCCCGCGGAAACGTGGTCAATCCCAACGACATTGTGGACCAATTTGGCGCGGATACGCTGCGGTTGTATATAATGTTCATAGGGGATTTTGAAAAGGCCGCTCCGTGGAACGACAACGCCGTGAAGGGATGCAAACGCTTCCTTGACCGTATTTGGAACCTTGCTGAAAACCGGATTGATGGGGACGGAAGCTATTCTGAGGCCAATGAGAAGGAAGTCCACCGCGCTATAAAGAAGGTGGGCGAGGACATTGAGAATCTGAAGTTCAACACCGCGATAGCTGCGATGATGAGCCTTGTCAACCAGTTTTACGACCACGCGCCCAGCCGCGGCGACATAAAGGCGCTGCTTACGCTGCTGAGCCCCTTCGCTCCCCATATTGCCGAGGAGCTCTGGGAAAAGCAGGGATTTGAGGGCCTTGCCAGCGGGCAGAGCTGGCCGCAGTACGATGAGAGCAGGATCGCCGACGAAGAGAAGGAGATAGCTGTTCAGGTAAACGGCAAGCTGCGCTCCACCGTCGTAATCCCTGTGGACGCTGACGACGATGCGATAATGAAAATTGTCTGCGAAAATGAAAAGATTTCCAGGCTTATGGACGGTATGCAGGTGGTTAAAACCATAATTGTTAAGAATAAATTGGTAAATCTTATTCTTAAACCTGCAAAGTAATTATTGACAAAGCGGGTCAAAACCTTTATAATACTGTCCGTTAAGCCATGAATTATGGCCCTTGAAGCGCCGAAAGGCGTATTTGGAGGGAGGGATATAAAATGTCAGAAGTCTATGTCAAGGAGAATGAGTCTCTGGACAACGCTCTTAAA
>CATJWG010000102.1 GCA_949744165.1 uncultured Eubacteriales bacterium
AACGAAAAATAAGCAAATTGAAAGAACGGCCCGAAGGCCGTTCTTTCAATTTGAGCGGGCTTTTTCTTGCCTTGCGCCATATTTTGAGGTACAATGACTTCATTGACTACATAACGGAGCAAAAAATGGAGCTTTTTCTTTTTGACAATAACTATAGATACGCCGTGGAGCAGATTATGCTTATGCTGTTTCCGGAGGAGAGACCGGTCTATCCGGACAGGCCATCGGGCGCGGACAGGGCAGAGCTTCGTCTTTTCCGCGGCAGGTCACGCGACACGGCCGTCTGCCGGCTTTACCGCGGCGGCACGCAGTACACGGGAAAGGCAGTGGCTGAGCGTTCGGGATACACGGATGAACTGGAGCAAAAGCGGCTCGAGCAACGGATAATCAAGCTGAGCTTTTACCGCGCGGGGATACAGACGCTGGACGAAAAGCCCGTGTGGGGCGCGCTGAGCGGAATCCGTCCCGGCAAGCTCATGAGCCGCCTGCTCGAGCAGGGCAAAAGCGACACCCACGCGCTGCGGGAGTTCATTCGCCTTTACGATGCCGCGCCCGAGCGTGCCCGCCTGTGCCTGGACACGGCGCACGCCGGTTTGTCTGCCGCGTCCTCGCTTCAGGAACGCGACGTCTGTCTTTATATCGGTGTTCCCTTCTGCCCCACACGCTGCACTTATTGCAGCTTTGTCAGCCAAGCCGTGGAAAAGAGTCTGAAGCTCATGGACCCGTTTTTTGACGCGCTGCTGCTCGACGTGGAATCCACGGGACGCGCAGCGGCGGAAAACGGTCTGCGTGCCGTTTCCGTATATTTTGGCGGCGGCACGCCGACAACGCTCTCTTCCTCGCAGCTCGACCGGCTGTGTCAGGCGCTTGAAAGCTCCTTTGACCTGTCCGGGCTGCGCGAGTTCACAGTCGAGGCCGGTCGCCCCGATACAATAACGGCCGACAAGCTCCGCGTCCTGCGCACGCATGGCGTAACGCGTGTAAGCGTAAATCCGCAGACGATGTCCGACCACGTACTCGCGGCAATAGGCCGCCGTCACACGGCTCAGGACGTGCGCGACGCCCTGGCGCTGGTGCGTGACGCGGGCAGCTTTACCGTGAACATGGATCTCATCGCGGGGCTGCCGCAGGATACGCCCGAGAGTTTTAAAGATACGCTGCACCAGGTGCTCCAGCTCTGTCCGGAAAACGTAACGGTGCATACACTCTCCCTGAAAAAGGGCTCGCGCATTACGCTTGAGGGAGCCGCGTTGCCCACGCCGCGGCAGGTCGGCGAGATGCTCGACGAGGCAGCACGGGCGCTCCGCGCGGAGAACTATTCTCCCTACTATCTCTACCGCCAGAAGTTCATGTCCGGCGGCTTTGAAAACGTCGGCTGGGCTCAGCTGGGGCACGACAGCCTGTACAACATATGCATAATGGAAGAGCTGTGTTCCATTCTCGCCATGGGCGGTGGGGCTTCAACCAAGCTCGTGGCCCCCGGAGGGCGCATCGAGCGTGTCTTTGCCCCGAAATATCCCCTTGAATACATACAGGGCATCGAAAAGGTATGTGCGGACAAGAAAAAAATAACGCAGTTTTACAAAGAGCTGGAACAGGAGGCAAAGGATGTTCTCTGCAATACAGAGCCTTGACGATGCAATACTGCTGTTCGTCCAAAACAACATACGCACTCCGGCGCTGACCGCGCTAATGCGCACGTTCAGCTTTCTCGGCGACGCAGGGATTATGTGGATAGCACTGGGGCTGGGGCTGATTGTCCTCGCGCGCACACGCCGGCGCGGCGCGGCCATGCTCGGCGCGCTGTGTGTGGAATACGCCGTCTGCGACCTGATTATAAAAAAGCTGGTGCTGCGCCCGCGGCCCTATCTGGTGATATCCCAACTTGAGCTGCTCGTGGCACGGGAGACCTCGGCCAGCTTTCCCTCGGGCCACTCTGCCTCAAGCTTTGTCTGCGCGTATATGCTCACGCGCATGTTCGGGAAAAAGGGCGCCTGGGCCTATCTGCCGGCCTCGCTCATCGCGCTCAGCCGAATTTACGTCGGCGTTCACTATCCCTCGGACGTGCTCGCGGGTATGGCGCTTGGTACGTTTATCGGCGTCGTCATGCATCCCCTGCTCCGCCGGCATATCGGGTCGGTAAATGGCGAAAAATAATATCCGGAAATTCACTTTTTGCCCTTGCTTAATATTGCCCGCCGGGCTATAATATTCTCGTATCCGCGGTGTCGCGAAAATATGTTTCTGAGCAGGTAGCGTACTGATGAGCAGACGAATTTTCACTCTTTTGACTTTAATATCGCTGGCACTACTGTGCCTTACGTTTTTCTCGGGCTGTGGACTTCAGGCCGCGGACGCCACCGTGGGCGACGCCGCGCCTTCTCCAGCCTCCACTCCCGCTGCGGCGGAGAGTTCAGCCGAGCCGGTTATGCTTCCCGACCCCATCGCCACGCCGGTGCCCGACACGGCGGGCAGCACACCGGAGCAAATGACATCCCCCGTAACGGAAACTTCCGCTCCGGAGGATGTGCCAAAGCCGGAGAGCACTCCGGAGCCCCCGGCTGAGCCGGAATATGCCGGTCCCGACCTTGCGGAGAGCGAACCGGTGGACGACGGCTACTTTGCCGATGCCGCCTTTTTCGGCAACTCCCTCGTTGACGGGCTGAGCCGATATGGCGGACTTAAGAATGCCAGCTTCTACGCGGCGACCAGCGCCTCTGTAGTGAATGTGAGCATCACACAAAACAGTCTGCTCGAAAGCGGAGACAAAGGTACCCTTCTCGATGCGATGACGGAGAAAGACCACGATAAGATATACATACTGCTCGGAATAAACGAGATAGGCTTTGAGCCGGAGTATTTCTCCCAGCTCTACAGCACGCTGCTCGACAGCATACGACAGGCCGAGCCGGACTCCGACATATACATCATGTCTCTCAGTCCCGTGACGCAGGCCTGCTCGGAGAGCAGCGACGTGTTTAACATGGAGCGTATAGGCGCGTACAATGATGCACTGTATGCTCTGGCAAAGGACAAGCAGTGCTATTATGTTGATTTATGCGCCGCCCTCGCGGGAGACGACGGTTATCTAACGGAGGAGGATTCCACCGACGGCATCCACCTCAAGCCCGAAAAATATCCCGACTGGGCAGAATACCTTAGAACACATGTAAAGCAATAAAATGAAGCACGGCAATTTTAATAGCCTTCAACAGCGGGCTGGGTGATTTTCCCAGCCCGCTGTTGTTATATCCGTCAATGTGTCGAATTTGTTCCCTTGACTTTGGACAATCATATCATGCTTGCTCTTGAGCAGGCACGCTCCTCTGTCAGCTCTGTGGAGCTTAGCAGCGGTACTGATTTGTTGTCCGCCTTCCCTGCCAGAATGGCAGTCCGCATTAGACACGGCAATAGCCTTGCTGAGGCTGGACTGGGTCATAACAATACGCTTTATTACGGCCTCTGTGAAGTTAAGGCAGTCAGAAATGCGGGTATACACGAAAAGCCCATGCTTTGTCATGAAAAAATATTTGTTACAGACCCTCCTTGTTTTTAGCTGATAATCTTGCGCATGTCTCAGACATTGAGTCCGGCGACAAAGCCCTCGCGGGTGGCCTGGGTAATTTGACGCGCCTTGACAGCGTCACCCACGACAATGGTTTCAACGCCACAGTCGGCAAGCTCCTCTGCCAGTTTATTGTCGCTGCGGGTGCCGATAGCCATGATGACGGTGTCACAGGGATAGAGCTTAATGTCGTCGCCCTGCTTGAGCAGTGCTCCCTCGTCGGTTATACCGGCAATGGAGGTGTTGCAGATAACCTCAACAAACTCATGGCGCAAAATTGTTTTCAGGTCGTCGCGCATTCCGGCCTCCATGTCCATGGCGACCTCAGGGCGCATTTCGATAACGGCAACCTTTTCCTTGCATTGCATACCGAAGAAAGCCGCAGTCTCGCTGCCGACCATTCCGCCACCGGCAATAAGCACGTTCATGCCCACGTCCTTTTTGCCGAGAAGCGCATCCTCTGCCATGACCACCTTGGGATTGTCTATGCCGGGGATATTGGGAACAATGCCCTTAGCTCCAGTGGCAATGATGACCTTGTCGGGCTTGGCTGCGGTAACCATCTCTTTGGTCAGCGGAGTGTTCAGGTGAATCTTAATATTGTCATACTTGTTGACCTCGCGCCACAGCCAGCCGGTGTAGTTGGCATAGTCTCCCTTGTATGGAGGATAGGCAGCGGAGGTGAACTGACCGCCGGCAGTGTCCTTTGCCTCGAAGAGCTCAACATTGTGACCCTTGATGGCGGCCGCGCGGGCAGCCTCCATACCAGCCACTCCGGCACCGGCTATGTACACAGTCTTGGGATTAGCCACCTTGCTGTAGTCGTACTCAAACTCATGGCCCAGCTCGGGATTAATTACGCAATAGAGGGGTACCCCCTGATATGTGGAGGCAGTGCAGCCCTGGAGGCAGCCTATGCAGTGGCGAATATCGTTGAAGCAGCCCTTCTTTGCCTTCTCCGGCCAGTGGGGGTCTGTGAGTGACTCGCGGCCCATGGCGACAAAGTCGGCCTTGCCGGAGGCGAGAATATCCTCGGCCATGTAGGGCTCAGCAATGCGGCCCACGGTTACAACAGGTATTTTAAGGAGCTTCTTTGCCTCCGCGGCGAAGTCCTGAGTCCAGCCGTGATGCTGGAAATGAGAGGCTACAATGCCTCTGGAGGAAAACACGCCGTACATACCCGTTGACAGGTGAATGGCGTCAACGCCCCACTCCTCAAGCAGGCGCAGGGTCATGCGGGTCTCATGGAACTTATTGCCGCCCTCTGAGTTTTCCTCTGCCGAAATGCGGACCATGATGGGAAAGTCGGGCCCCACAGCCTCGCGGCATGCGGCAACAATCTCCTGAAGAAAGCGGACACGGTTTACATAGCTTCCGCCGTACTTATCTATTCTGTGGTTGCAGTTGGGAGAAAGGAACTGATGGATAAGGTAGCCGTGCGCGGCGTGAATCTCTACGCCGTCAAAGCCCGCCTTTTTCGCGTTGCCTGCGGTAGCGCCGAAGTCTCGGACAATCTGCTCTGCCTCGGCGGTGGAAAGCTCATGCGGAGTCTCCTTGTTCCATGCGTCTGCGATGGGAGAGGAGGACATTGGCTGTACGCCGCCGTTGACAAAGTGGTTGGCCTGACGTCCTGCGTGGTAAATCTGGCAGAATACCTTGCTTTCGTACTTATGAATGGTGTCGGTGAAACGCTTGTGGCTGGGAATCTGCTCCTCGCTCCAAAGCCCGCATATATGCGGGTATCCGCCGGCATTGGCGTTCACGCGGTAGTCCTCGGTTATGATGAGGCCCCAGCCACCCTTTGCCTTCTCCTCATGGTAACGTATGTACTGCTCACTGGCTTTACCGTTATCCGGACACATATTTGCTACCATGGCTGGGACTACGGTGCGGTTGGGAATGGTGCATTTGCCGATGTTCATGGGGCTGAACAGAGTTTTAAGTTCCATATTTATTTCTCCTTTTTTAGTGTTCCATATATAACACTTAATTTTTTGCCATTGCGGCGGACGCTTATTTTCCCTCACCATAATGATAAACCCTATGGGAGCTTTAAGGTCAAGTACTTTTTAAAAACAAAAAGGCTGCTATAGCACCATTCGGCGCAGCAGCCTCGTATATTGTTAATTATTGAAACAAACTCACTTTATAGGGACCCAGACCTCAAAATAGCGCTTCATTTTGCCTTTCTCGTGAGTGCGTACCAGCAGGTTGCCGACAGGAGGGCGGGAGAGCGTATGTCCCATAGCCTTTATAGGGTCAATGACATTAGTGTTAAAGGCGTCCATAAATGTACCCTCGCCTCCGGCGGTGAATACTGTGCGTATACTTTTGAAGCTGGGGAGATATTGCGTTCCCGCGGTCATCGGTATGTCATACATGCTTGCAATTTCCGAAGTGGCAGAAAAACCCCAGCAATAATCCTTGAATTCTCCCTCGGTGGGCTTGGCCTCCGGCATGAGAAAGGTGTGGTTTACAAGAGGAAGGAGCTCCACCCAGCGGCGTATATGGTCGGCGCTTTCGCCTTTTTCCAGTACTCCCTGATCCCGCTGGCGCTGCCATACCATGGCAGGGCTGTCGGTAATAGTGAACCGTCCGATTTCGCCGCCCATTTTTGCCAGCCTCTGGCGATGGAGCGACAGGCAGGTGAGTATTTTCTGGTATTTATCAATAGTTTTGATAAGCTCCATCTCACGCTGACGGTAACGCTCATCAAAAGTTTCAAGGTCGTCCGAGTTCACCATAGAGCCAACGTCGGCAAGGGAAAAGCCGTAGCTGCGATACCAAAGGCTGTCCAGAAGGAAATTCATATCCCAGACATCATAATACCGGTATCCGGATTCCACATCCCTTTTGGGTGTAATTATGCCACGGCTTTCATAATACCGGAGCGTTTCGTTGGGGATTCCGAATACACGCGAAACCTCACCGATTTTATATCCGTTCATATCCCGACCTCCTAAGGCGGCAAAGCTCCGGCACAGCGTGGAGCTTCGCTGGCTTTATTTTATCACATAAATGCGCACATTCCAATAACAATCAGTAATTTTTCACATTGCAATTTCCCTGCCGCCGAAAACATTGGAGCTGCTGCATAGTTTTTGGATGTCCTTTTTTGTTCAAAACAGAGAAAATACGCAAGGCGCCCCCTTTCAGACTTCAAAAACGCACACCGGAGTAATTATTTCAGTATTAAAGACCGCCCAAAGCGGGCGGCCTTTACCTGGCTTATTTGTTCTCGCTGAACTCGCGTAGCACCAAATCGGGGTTCTTGCTCTCTGCCCAGCGTACGCACCACTCGGCGGGAAACAGCAGCAGATTGTTGCCCCTGAAGTCCTGTACCCAGCGGGTGTCGCTGGTGAGGTTGAGGCTGCTCGGGTCCGTCTCGCCTGCTATCCACCGAATCTGCTCGTAAGGCAGTGCGCGGCGGCGTACGTCAACGCCGTACTCGGTTTTAAGCCGGTACTCCAGCACCTCAAACTGCAAAACACCCACGACGCCGACTATGACCTCCTCCACGCCCGTGAATGGCTCGTGGAACATCTGTATCGCGCCCTCCTGGGCAATCTGCGTCATGCCCTTCTCAAACTGCTTGCGCTTCATCGTGTCAATGCGCTCCACGGCGGCAAAGTGCTCGGGAGCGAAGGTCGGTATGCCCTCAAATCGGATCTTCATGTCCTTTGCGCACACCGTGTCGCCTATTGAAAAGATGCCAGGGTCGAATACGCCGATGATGTCGCCGGCGTAGGCTGTGTCAATTATCTCCCGCTCCTGGGCCATCAGCTGCTGGGGCTGCGCCAGCTTGAGAATCTTGCCGCCCTGAACGTGGAAATACTCCTCCCCGCGCTCAAATTTTCCCGAGCATATGCGCATGAAAGCTATGCGGTCACGGTGCGCCTTATTCATGTTGGCCTGAATCTTGAAGACAAATGCAGAGAATCGCTCGTCGAAGGGGTCCACTATGTCGTCAGCCGTTTCGCGCGCCAACGGGGCAGTCGTCATCTCAAGGAAGCTGTTCAAAAACTGCTCCACACCAAAATTCATAAGCGCCGAACCAAAAAACACGGGGCTGAGCCGTCCCGAGCGCACCTCATTCAAATCGAACTCGCTGCTGGCGCCGTCCAAAAGCTCAATGTCCTCCACGAGCGTTTCGCGCAGCTTTTCACCTATCAGCCCATCCAGCTTCTCCGTCTCGTCAAGACGGCACTCTATGGCCTGTATGCGGTACTGTCCCTTGTGGCTTTCGCTGTAAGCGAGGATTTCTCCCCGCTGCCGGTCATACACGCCTTTAAAATCGCGTCCGGAACCTATAGGCCAGTTCATGGGGTAGGTGAGAATTCCAAACTCATTTTCCAGCTCCTCCATGAGCTCATATGGACTGCGCGCATCGCGGTCGAGCTTGTTTATGAAGGTGAAAATAGGAATGTTCCGCATGGCGCATATCTTAAATAGCTTCCTCGTCTGCGGCTCGATACCCTTGGCCGCGTCGATAACCATCACGGCGCTGTCCGCCGCCATGAGCGTGCGATAGGTGTCCTCAGAAAAGTCCTGGTGCCCGGGGGTATCAAGAATGTTGATACAGCGGCCGTTGTACTCAAATTGCATAACCGAGGAGGTTATCGAAATACCCCTCTGCTTTTCCAGCTCCATCCAGTCCGACACCGCATGTCGCGCCGTGGCCTTGCCCTTGACCGAACCGGCAAGCTGTATCGCCCCGCCGTACAGCAGCAGCTTTTCCGTCAGCGTGGTCTTGCCCGCGTCGGGGTGCGAGATTATGGCAAAAGTCCTGCGCCTTTCAATTTCCTTTTGAAGCTCTGTCACGTCTGTTAAACCCCCAATTTTTCCTTTAGCACGAACACAAATGATACCACATATCTGAAGGAAAAGTAAAGAGGTTTCAGGAAATTTCAGGGGCTAATCACAGCGTTTATGCTCTCGGTGTCAATATTCCCGCCTTTCGCCGTCCAAAAATAGCCGTCGTACATAATGGTTTTCGCATCCATAACCGACACCGCAGCAATCACGCCGCCGTCCGCTCCGTACCACGTCACTATCGGGCCGAAGCCGTTGACGTTGGCGGCCGACTTGCCGCGCTCGAACTCAAGAGCGCCTATTCTGCCCATGATTTTCTCCGCCGTCTCCGTGTCCGTGACCTCGGTTTTCTGCCCGCTGACGGAGGTAACGGTAAGCGTCTGCGCGCCGCTCAGGTCAAAGACTTTCGTCTTTTTCCCGCAGCTGCCCAGAAGCAGGAGGCAGATAAGCGCCGCGGCTGCAAGTCCTTTCGTTTTCATATGCTTCACAAGTCCTTTCGTTTTCATATGCTTCATGTGAATACCTACGTTCGCGTATCGGCAAAATTTCCTCACTCCAGCACAAACTCTGCCGCCATGCCCTCGGCCACTACTCGGTAACTCCCCGCGGGCAGCTCGCCGTAGGCCCAGGTGTGGTAAAGCTCCTGCCGCGACTCGCCGGCGGGGAGAATCATAGCGATGTCGTTGAAGGCAAGCTCAGTCTCGGCCGGCACCTCGTACCACTCCCTGTCCAGCTCCACCTCAAGGTGGTAGTAGGTTCCGTAGCACCACTCCACGTCTCCGTCATTGGTGAAGGTCACCGCAATCAGTCCGTTTTCGGGGTCAGTGTAATCCAGATAGTCCAGCGTCATTCTTATTCCCGCGGGCGCGGACAATTCGTCCGCCGGCGTGAGCATGGAGCTTATCCACTCCTCCCCGTCAAGAGCCAGAGCTCGGGAGCAGGGCAGGTGGCCGATGGTCAGGCCCTCCTCGCGGTCCCCCCACTCGTAAGCCGTCTCCAGCTCGGTGAAGTCGAAGTCAAACTCGTAGGCTGATCCGTCAGCCATGATAAGATACCCGCCGGACCAGACCGCGTAAAGCCAGCCCGGCTCGTCGTCGCTTCTGCCGATTCCGAGCCCCAGGACCGGCATGGTCACATCCCGCGCAGTCCAGTCCTCTGCGGGCTTTGCGCTTACCGCCGCGAGTTTGTCTAAAATCTCGTGCTCAGCATCGTTGTCGTACATCGTCAGTCGGCGCACGTTCTGCCCGTCCTCGCAGATATAGAGCATCAGCGCGCTTGTCTCCGGCGAGGCGGCGGACAGCAGTTCGTTTCCCGCGACGCCTCCGCAGGCGCACAGGCATAGCGCCAGTCCCAAAACCGCGGCTATGGCGATTATCCTTTTCATAGAAAAGCCTCCTTTGCACTTTTGCTTGTAATGAGTGTATTCAACTGTTAAAATAGACGCAGAAAAACCAAAAAAGTTCCCGTTTTGGAGGAAAACTTATGAATCCGACTGTTCTGGTCTGCAATTTCGGTGGAGCGGAGCTGAAAAAGCTCAAAAAACTCTGCTCCGTCAAAGGCGCGAGAGTGCGCGCCGTCGCCCCCGAGGACCACGCGCAGAGCATCGGCGCACTCTGCGGCATTGAAAAGCGCACCGAGGTTCCGCCGTCCGCCGAGCCTGCGGAGGAAAAAATGCTTGTTTTTGCCCATTTTGCAGGGCGGCAGCTTGATTCCCTGCTCGCAGAAATGCGCACCGCACGCGTCGGCACCGACGCTCTCAAGGCCGTGCTTACGCACGCAAACTCAACGTGGAGCGTGCGCAGGCTGGCCGCCGAGCTCAGACGCGAGCGCGGCACCACGGGCTGACAGCGTAGCGTTTTTTGCAATACCACAAAAAATCTTTTGTTGTAATTGTGCAAAAAGATAATTGACAAAAGCGCCGGCTTGTTGTATAGTTTGTTACAGAAGGAAGGAGTAACAGCCGTCCGATGCAGGAGGCAGAACGTGGCTTGTTCAGCCGCGCAGGCAGCCGCCGCAGGACGCTTGAATATAAATTTCCCACCGCACTTCCTAAAGGAAGGGAGTGAGTCCGATGATCTGTTTGCGCCGGACCCAAGGGGACTTGAGGAA
>CATJWG010000103.1 GCA_949744165.1 uncultured Eubacteriales bacterium
AATAATCGTCAATGAGGACGGGCTTACCTCGTTGGATAATATCTACGCGGGTGGTGACGCCGTAACTGGCGCTGCCACGGTAATACTCGCCATGGGCGCAGGCAAGACCGCAGCTCGTGCTATAGACGAGGCGCTGAGCAGAAAATAATGAAACCTTAAAAGAGGCTGTTTCGTATGAAACAGCCTCTTTTAAGGTCTATACCTTTTTCTGCATATACTCAGCTTTTACTTTATCTATGGTTTTTCCCCCGATGCCGAAGTTTTTGTCCGGCAACTCTTTGATGGTAACTGAGAAAAACTCCTGCGGTACTTTCATAATTTTGGAGGAAACCTCCGTCAGACACTGTATCAGTGTTTCTTTCTGCTCATCACTGAGAAAGCCGCTTTCTACTGTGATGTATGGCATATCAATCCCTCCTGGTTTATTTTGCCTGTTTAATGCTGAGGCTTATGCGCCCTTTTTTCACCTCGACATCGAGGACTATAACCTTGACTATGTCTCCAACTGATAGAACCTCATTAGGGTTCTTAATAAAATGGTCAGATATCTGCGAGATATGTACCAGCCCGTCCTGATGCACGCCTATATCCACAAAGGCTCCGAAGTCAATGACGTTGCGCACTGTGCCTGTAAGCAGCATACCTGGCTTGAGGTCCTTTATCTCCATAATGTCGCCGCTGCGCATTATCGGTTCTGGGAGCTCGTCACGTGGGTCGCGTCCGGGCTTAGACAGCTCTTTGATAATATCGCGGAGCGTCGGCAGACCTACTGAACACTCCTCAGCAAGCTTTTCGTGGCCGTAATCCTCAGCTCTTGCGAATATGTCGGGAAGTCCGGCAGCCGTAACCTGCGCAAGAGTGTAGCCGCATTTTTCCAGCAGCTTTTCTGCGGCCTTGTAGCTCTCGGGATGCACGCCTGTGTTGTCGAGCGGGTATTTGCTCTCCGGTATGCGGAGAAAGCCTGCGCACTGCTCGTAGGCTTTTGGCCCAAGCTTTGGTACCTTGAGCAGTTCTTTCCGGCTTTTGAAGGGGCCGTTCTCCTCACGGTAGGCAACGATGTTCTTTGCGGTAGTCTTTGTCAATCCGGAAATATAGCCGAGCAGTGAGGGTGAAGCAGTATTTAAATCTGCGCCAACGGAGTTTACGCAGTCCTCAACCACCGCTCCGAGCGCCTCGGATAGGCGTGCCTGCGGCATATCGTGCTGATACTGTCCGACACCTATCGCTTTTGGGTCTATCTTCACAAGCTCTGAAAGCGGGTCCTGCAAGCGGCGGGCTATCGACACTGCAGAGCGAAGATTGACGTCGTAGTCGGGGAACTCCTCAGCAGCAAGCTTTGAGGCCGAATAGACAGAAGCTCCGGACTCGCTGACAACCATGTAGCTCACATGGGGCATTGTGCTTATCAGCTCGGCAATGAGCTTTTCAGATTCGCGTGAGGCTGTGCCGTTGCCAATAGCAATGTTTTCTATACCGTATTTGTCTATAAGGCGCGTAAGCACGCTTTTTGCCTCAGCAATCTTGTTGTATGGCTGTGTGGGGTATATCACCGCAGTGTCGAGCACCTTGCCGGTTGCGTCAACCACGGCCAGCTTGCAGCCGTTGCGGTATCCGGGGTCAAAACCAAGTGTAACCTTGCCCTTTACAGGGCGCTGCATGAGCAGCGGCTTGAGATTGAGAGCAAAGCTGCGTATTGCCCCCTCACAGGCCATATCAGTCAGCGCGTTTCTCACCTCGCGCTCAATGGAGGGATAGAGCAGACGGGAATATGAGTCCTCAACAGCTGCACGCACAAAGTCGCTGTAAGACCGTCCGGCCACAACAAACTGCCTTACTATCGGTGGCAGGGCAAGAGATTCCTCCACGTTTATTGAAAGCTTTAAATAACCCTCTGACTCGCCGCGGTTGAGAGCGAGTATCTGATGGCCTTGGAGTCTGGACACCGGCTGGGCAAAGTCATAATAAGTGCTGTAAACGGAGTCCTCATCTTTTGCCGCTTTTGAAACCGCACTGCCGGAACGCATGATGCAAGCGCGAAGCGTTTGCCGTGCTCCAGCACTGTCGGACACCGTCTCGGCAATGATATCGGAGGCTCCAGACAGTGCGTCCTGCACTGTATCCACTCCCTTGTCGCAGCTGATATATTCAGCGGCGAGCTCCTCAATATCGGGAGCGTTTTTATCTTGGCGAAGCAACAGCTCAGCCAGAGGCTCAAGGCCCTTTTCCTTTGCAATGGTTGCACGTGTTCGGCGCTTGGGACGAAATGGAAGATAGATATCTTCAATCTCCGTGAGTGTTTTCGCTGCATTTATAGCTGCGGCGAGCTCGACAGTGAGCTTGTCCTGAATCTCAATGGAGCTTCTTACCTCCTCACGCCGTTTTTCAAGACCGCGCAGGTAGGCCAGCCGTTCCTCAAGCTTGCGGAGAACGGTGTCGTCCATCGAGCCGTGAAGCTCTTTGCGGTAACGTGCTATGAATGGTATTGTGCTGCCCTCATCCAAAAGCTGTGCCACGTTCTTAACATGCTCCTCGCTTTGACCAAGCTCCTGAGCAAGAATTTTGATTATGTCCTGCATTTAACTGTTCCTTTACTAAGTTTTACTTCTGCCAATGATAACACAGCCCGCGCGATTTGTCCAATTTTGGGACTGAGCTGAAATGATGTTTGCTTTATCTGCTCACTCATGGTAAGATAACCGTAAAGAATGCACACTTTGTAATCTTACATCCATGACAGAAAAGAGAGGGTATGCTTGAGCTACAAAGATGTATATAAAATGAGCGACGAGAGGGTTCGTACGCTTATATTTGACCAGCTCTATGACAAGGACGAACTGAGGCGCAAGGAGCTTATAGAGCACTGTGTCTCTGTGCTTGGCTTCACACAGGCTCAGCTTCAGGAGGGCGGCACTACCTCTCCGGTAATCATGGCCAAAAGTCGTATCGGAATGATACTCTCCGCATGTATGAAGTCGGGATACATAACCGAGTCCGAGAGTGGCCGGCTTCAGCTCGTGGGTACGGGAAAGCACATTATTTCCCGGGAAAGAGCTCGCGATTATATAATTTCCGTTTTGGAAAACGGCAGTATACTCACAAAGCAGGAAATTTTTGCTCAGGCAGAAAAAGATTTCGGTACTGATCGCACGCCCGACCACAGGGACGACAATGACCTGCGATCCGTTTTGGGCAAGGTGCTGGTCCGGCTTGAGGAAGAAAATCACATCGTAAAAAACCACACAGGCTACAGGCTGTCCAACGACAGGGGATACCCAAACACCGAGATGGGAAGCTGTCTGCGTCAGGCTGCGCATGGAGGAGACTTAAAGGAGTGCTTTCTTGAGGCGGTTCACATACGCGGAGGCGAGTGGTTTGAGGTCTACTGTGTGGACCTGCTCGATAACTATTACCGTTCCATAGGTAAAAAGGTGCTCTCCGCCTGTGTTACCGGTGGTTCAGACGACGGAGGAATCGACGGCATTATAAGAACCGAGGACTGGCTTGGATACCGCGAAACCATACTCATGCAGATGAAAAACCGCTATGCCGTTATGACTGCTAAGGACATACGCGAATTTTACGGCGCTGTATGCGCGGAAAAGGGAACTCGCGGTGTATTTATAACGGTGTCTACCTATCACAGGGAGGCACAGCGCCTTTTGGACAAAGTGGATAACCTTATTGGTATTGACGGGGCGAAGCTGTTTGAAATAGCCTGTCAGTGCAAAAAGGGGATAGTGGATACGGAAGGAAAGCTCGCAATAGATGAGCATATGTTTTTGGATGTTTGATAAGTGTATGCTTTCTTGCGAGGAGGCGGGATAAGTGAAGCTGAAAACATCCAAAAAAGTTAATACGGTTTTTGGATTTGTCGGATGTTTTTTACAATTTTCATGCTGGGATTTCGGCAGATTAGACCCAGTGGCTAAAGCGTGCGGCGTAGGGTGTTTAGTGACGATTGCGGCTATAGTTTTTTAAAGGTGTTCAGCGTGACACAAGCGACTGGCGCAAAAATAGCGCAAAGAAGTCCTGACAAAAGTCAGGGCTTCTTTGTGCTTAGCGTGCTTTATTCTTCCTTATAAATATTCATGTACTCATCATAGGTCATCATACGGTCAATAATTCCGTCAGGTGTTATCTCGATTATGCGGTTGGCCACAGTCTGGGTCAACTCGTGGTCATGGCTGGTAAAGATTATATTGAAGGGGAAGGCACTCATACCGTTGTTGAGGGCCTGTACGCTTTCGAGGTCGAGATGGTTTGTAGGCTGGTCAAACAGCAGAACACTGCGCCCCTCGAGCATCATCTTACTGAGCATACAGCGCACCTTTTCACCTCCGGAGAGCACCTTGACGCTCTTGTATACTTCGTCGCCGGAAAACAGCATACGGCCGAGGAAGGTGCGCAGATAGCTCTCGCGCTTGTCCTCTGAAAACTGGCGCATCCAGTCGATAAGATTTTCGTCGTGACCGGCGAAGTAGCTTTCGTGGTCCTTGGGAAAATACGACTGTGTGGTGGACACACCCCATTTTATTGTGCCCTCATCCGGCTCAAGCTCACCGGCGAGAAGCTTGAACATCGTAGTTACTGCAATTTCGCTGCTGCCGATAAGGGCAATCTTGTCTTCCTTACCCATGATAAAACTGACGTTATTTATAAGCTTTACGCCGTCAACAGTCTTGCTCACGCCCTCAACAAAAAGCCTGTCCTTGCCAGGCTCGCGCTCAGCCTTGAAGCCGACCCAGGGATAGCGGCGCGAGGATGCGGGCAGCTCCTCAACACTTATTTTCTCCAGCAGCTTGCGTCGGCTGGTGGCCTGGCGAGACTTGGACTTATTGGCGGAGAAGCGGGCGATAAAGGTTTGCAGCTCCTCAATTTTCTGCTGTGCCTTCTTGTTTTGATCCTTCATAAGCTTCTGGATAAGCTGGCTGGACTCGTACCAGAAGTCATAATTGCCGACATACATCTTTATCTTACCGTAGTCAATATCAACTATGTGCGTACACACGTTGTTGAGGAAGTAGCGGTCATGTGAGACGACAAGCACTGTGCCATCATAGTCCATGAGAAAATCCTCCAGCCACACAACAGAGGCGAGGTCGAGGTTGTTGGTCGGCTCATCGAGAAGGATGATATCCGGTGCACCGAAAAGAGCTTG
The DNA here is from genome assembly GCA_949744165.1 of uncultured Eubacteriales bacterium. Lineage (GTDB taxonomy): Bacteria > Bacillota > Clostridia > Oscillospirales > Oscillospiraceae > JAMPGF01. The sequence goes on from CATJWG010000103.1 coordinate 5,159, forward strand.
GGCCAGAAGAACCTTGACTTTCATGCGCGGGTCCATAGCGGACATCTGTGTGTAATGCAGGTCCACTGGTATGCCAAGGCCCTGAAGTATTCTGGATGCATCGGACTCGGCCTCCCAGCCGCCGAGCTCGGCGTATTCCTCCTCAAGCTCTGCCGCGCGCAGGCCATCTTCATCGGAAAAGTCCTCTTTCTCATATATGTCATCCTTCTCCTTACCGCTCTGGTACAGGCGCAGATTACCCATTATTACGGTATCCATTACGCTGTATTCATCGTACATGCTCTGGTTTTGCTTGAGTACAGACATCCTTGCCTTGGGGTCAATGTGAACATGCCCGCTGGTGGACTCTACTTCGCCGGAGAGTATGCGAAGGAAAGTTGACTTTCCCGCTCCGTTGGCTCCGATTATGCCGTAGCAGTTGCCGCGCGTAAATTGAAGGTCCGCCTGAGAAAAGAGGACCTGACCACCGTACTGTAAGCCTAAATTTTCAACAGTTATCATTTTTTACTCCTAAAAATACTTAAAAATACTTTAGCCACTCCGCGTATGTGGTATAATAATTCACAAAGCGGTTATTATAGTGATTTTTGGATGCGCATAGTTCGTAATACCACGTACACTCTGTGGATATGGTATTATCTTACATGTTGCGAAAGTGAGATATATTGGTAAAGTATAACATAAACTATGGTGCCGTGTACAGTGTTTTCAAAAAACTGAGTAAAAAAAACGAAAAACTATTGACATTCCACCTTGTGTAACATGTATCATAAAAAACGCAAAGGACAGAGAGGATAAGACAATGCGGATAAAGGAAGTTGAGGATATCGTCGGGATAACAAAGAAAAATATACGGTTTTATGAGAAGGAGGGGTTGCTCAGTCCGGGGCGGGAGAGCGAAAACGGATACCGAAATTATGACGAGGCTGACATTGAGCGTCTCAAACATATAAAACTGCTTCGTATGCTAAATATGCCGATAAGTGATATAAGACTTCTTTTCGAGGGTGGCCTGTCATTGGCTGAGGCAACACAGCGGCACATCCTGGCTCTTGATGAACAGAAACACAATATTGAGAAAGCACGTGTAATATGCGGAATGATGCTCGATGAACAATCCGATATAAGTGCGCTTGACGTTGATTCCTATCTGTCTGAAATAAATAAGCTTGAAAGTGAAGGGGTGATGTTCGTGGACATACGCAAAAACGACGTGAAGAAAAAATACGCAGAATCGGCAGCAGCATGTATTGTGGTAGTTGCTATCGCTGTGCTGATTTTTATTGGTATGCTGTATCTTAACAGGACTGACCCCGCCCCGAGGGGAATTTTCTGGGCTATTGTTGCGATTCTTGCGGTAACAGTGATAGGCACCATTGTCTCGTTTATTTCAAGAATCAAGGAAATCAAAGGAGGAGAAGAAAATGATCTTGGTAAATACTGATTATATCACAGGCAAACAGCTTGAAATGCTTGGCATAGTAAAGGGAAGCACTATACAGTCGGCTCATGCCGGAAAGGATATTGGTTCAGCATTTAAAACACTTGTCGGAGGAGAGCTGCATGCTTACAATGAGCTGATGAACACTGCGCGCGCGCTGGCCACAAAGCGTATGACTGAAGAGGCTGAGGAACTCGGCGCGGACGCGATAGTGAACATTCGTTACGCATCTGCCTCCATGATGCAGGGAGCTGCGGAGGTAATAGTTTACGGCACGGCTGTGAAATTTATATAAGAATTTACAACAAACAAGCCTCCAAATTGGGTGCGTCAGATAATATGCCAGAAAAAGGAAATTATAGTAAAACTACATCTTGGTGACAAAACAGAATATCCCCAAAAGGCACGATGGAACATCGTGCCTTTTTCATATCAATTTCACAATAAAGGATGGAGCAGCCATTGACACGACCGTGCCGAACGCTGTCACCATTGCATACTACGCATGTTTTTCAGACTCCGAAGTTCAGACTTTGCGCGCAGATGCAGGAAGCGCAGACGGTGATTTGGAAACTGGCGGTCAATTTTCAGCGAGT
>CATJWG010000104.1 GCA_949744165.1 uncultured Eubacteriales bacterium
CTTCCGATCTAGTAAAACAAAGATATGAACGCTCTGCTTTTCGATAACGCATTGCATCAATGTCATATACTTTGCAGGGTGTACTTTCGTCTGACGTTTCTGGGTCAATAATTTCTCGCATAATCTCTTGTAGGTCATAAGAATCGGGTATTTCGTCAGAAAAAAATGTTGTGTGACAGACATAATAGATAATCTGACTTCCGTCAGTTTTGTTTTCATATGTAATAGGTATTATCTTTATTTCTAATTGTTTATCCCACTTGTCTCCCAGTGCAGTTTCTGTGCGCTTTGTTACTTCACCAATCATGTCTTTCTGCCCTGAATGTTTTCTCAAAAGAATAATAGATAACAAAAAATGTAACCAACAGGATACAGATTGTAGCAAAAATACATTTTTTCATTTTATCACTTCCGTTTCAATAAGACGTTGGTGCCCTAAAGTGAGCATCACAAAAAGTAATATGTGCCCGTCTATTTCTTACGAAAATTTTTCTATATAGTCGTTTAGGATGTCAAGATAGTGGCTTCTGTCGTTCAGTTTCTCAATTCAAGGTGAAATGCACTCTCTCAATTCTGCCTCTTCTGAGGATGACATATGACAATCCGTATGCTCGCCATCTATATTTTTAGTTTCTGACGCTTAGAGAATCAGCTATGTTGATAACTGCAACTCCACACTGCTGGGCATGATTTACAGTGTACGCTGTACCGCCTGTTTTTTCTGTAAGATAACAACCGCATACACTACTATTGTCTATCAAGTGCCGGTTACGCTTTTGCATACAACCATTCAAATAATTTTCAGAGGTGTAGCAGACCTTATCTGCGTATTCCCTGATTTCATTGTAAATAGCAATATCGCACATGTTCCAGCCCTTTATTTGATTTAGACAAGGGAGTACAAGAATGAGTTTAATCTTGGGGTGTTCCTTTTTTAGCTCTAATACTGTCTGCGCTGCTATTGTATCACACCCAAGTGCGCCACCTGAGCCAAAAAAAGATATCCTTTTTCAATTAGATCACGAAGAATGATTTTTAACTTTTTAACTATTGCCGCTCTTTGGTTAATCGGGATTTTGCGATGCCCTGTGAAGCAGCAGGTTTTGCATTTTTTATTGACCATATCGCTGTAACCTTCTTAAAGTTTATAAAAACGCTGGGATACTTTAGAATATCCCAGCGTTCTCTAACATAGGAGTCGCTATTCAAAGAAATGCACCTCAATTAAGAGAATGTAGGAAATGTCGCAGGAGCTAAGTGGAAATCCGCTGCCAGCAAGCTAACCCTCATTAAAATGTGTGTATAGCGCCCTATATAAAGAGACTTGCCCTCCTGCCGTTATTTTAATGCGACACTCCGGCATGAACTCCTCCTTTTTCTCCTGCACTATACCGGATACGCCATACTCGGTCCAAATTCGCTCCTTCTCTAAATACTCGTATTTTTGTAGAGGTATACCCTTCATAAGCAGCACCCCCACGCCCGCGGCAACAATAATAAGCAGAATCACAAGTCCTGCGCCGGCGGCAAGGTCCTCACTTATTCCGAACAGTTTGCTCTCCGACATGCCTCCCAGCACGATAAGGCATATCGGAGAGAGAACAAACAACATTGTCGCAAACGCAATTTTGCTGCTCAAATGCGCAGACAGTTCCATAAAGGCGTTGGCCTCCTCCAACGGTACATGCCGCCCCTCGTGCTCCTCTGTTTCATCGCTTCCTCCGACCGCGGGGCTTAGCGCCTCTATCTCGTCCTTGAGCAGATAGTCCGTGCTCACGCCGAACAACTCGCTCATTTTTAATATCTTGTCCAAATTTGGTATGGACGCACCGCTCTCCCATTTTGATACCGACTGACGTGATATCGACATCTTCTCAGCCAGTTCCTCCTGGGACCAACTGTTGCGCCGGCGGAGCGCCGCTATTTTTTCTGCCATTATCATGGACATTTTACTCCATTGATTTTGTTTGGTTCAACACATGTGTTGATTGAATAATAGCACAAATCCCAGTTGACAACCAGCAAGCGCGCAATATTTTTGTCAACTGGCAGTTGAATCGCTACACTAATGCGGCTCAAAGTCATTTATTTCTCTTGACAAATGCAAAAAAGGCCGTTACTGTTAAAGAAATGTAAATTTCTGCTTGGAAGTGAACAAAATGAAAACAATAATGATAATAGACGACGACATATATATCGGGCAGCTTCTTGAGGAAGCCCTCTCACGTGAGGGCTTCCGTCCTGTGCGGGCCTACTCGGGAACAGAGGCGCTGCTCCTGCTTGCTGCACAAAGACCTGATTTGATACTACTGGACCTTATGCTGCCGGGGCTGAGCGGAGAGGAGCTACTGCCTAAGCTAAATGGCATACCCGTAATTGTACTCAGCGCCAAGGCCGACGTTGGAGGCAAGGTCAATCTTCTGCGCTCCGGCGCGGACGACTACGTGACCAAGCCCTTTGACATAGACGAGCTGCTTGCCCGTATAGAAGTTCAGCTTCGCATAGCCGCTGGCTCGGGAAGCTCGGCGGTGCTCAGCTTCCGCGGAGTTGAGATGGACACATCCTCACGCAGCGTTACCGCAGAGTGCGCGCCCGTCAAGCTCACAAAAACCGAGTACGCCATATTAAAGCAGCTTCTGCTCTCCCCCACCCGTGTTATCACAAAGTCGCACATACTTGACATGATTAGCGAGGACACGCCCGACTGCATGGAAAGCTCGCTTAAGGTACACATAAGCAATCTCCGCCGTAAGCTCCGCGACGCTGGAGGAAAAGATTATATCGAATCGGTGTGGGGCATCGGATTCAAAATGCGTGAGGAATAATTGTTACCAGCTATTCAAAAATCTTTATCAATCCTTAACTTATGCCTTAACCGCTTTCTTAACCGTGTCGTGTTATGTTTGTGCTATAAAATCAAAGGAGGAACGGATATGGAATATATCCTGTCTGCAAGCGCCTTGACCAAGAGCTACCGAGGCTTTCGTGCGCTTGACGATTTCAATATGCACATTCCAAAGGGCGCCATATACGGCATAGTCGGCAAAAACGGCGCGGGCAAAACTACGCTCATACGTCTTATCTGCGGACTTCAGGAGCCCAGCGGCGGAGAGTATACGCTCTACGGAGTAAAAAACAGCAACGGCAAAATATGCCGAGCACGCCGACGCGTCGGCGCGGTTGTGGAAACACCGTCCATTTACATGGAAATGAATGCCTCAGACAATCTGCGCGAGCAATACCATGTTTTAGGTATGCCCTCGTTTGAGGGCATACCCGAGCTGTTACAGCTCGTCGGCCTGAGCGATGTCGGAAGAAAAAAGGTCAAGCATTTTTCCTTGGGCATGAAGCAGCGGCTCGGCATAGCCATTGCGCTGGCAGGCGACCCCGACTTCCTCATTTTGGACGAGCCGGCCAACGGTCTCGACCCGCAGGGTATAGTCGAGATACGTGAGCTCATCTTAAAGCTTAACCGCGAGCGGCAGATAACCGTGCTCATCTCCAGCCACATCCTCGACGAGCTGTCCCGCCTCGCTACGCATTACGGCTTTATAGATCGCGGCCACATGGTAAAGGAGATAAGCGCCGCGGAGCTGGAACAGGCCAGCCGCAAATGCGTGCGCGTGACCGTGACAAATCCTCAGTCGGCCCTGCCGGTGTTTGACGGTATGGCGCTGGAGTACAGCGCAGTTTCGGAAAATGAGATTGATATTTTCAGTGCCGTGAACATCTCCGAGTTGGTTCTGGCCCTGTCGCAGGCCAGCTGTCAGGTGCAGTCTATACACGAGCGTGAGGAGAGTCTTGAGAGCTACTTTATCGACCTGATTGGAGGCGGCGCACATGAGTAAATTATTGAATGCAGGTTTTGTCCGGCTGTGGAAAAATAAGCTGTTCTATTTTGAGATACTTATCTTCTGTGCCCTCGCCGCCATCGCCTGCTTCACGCAGTTCCGCGAAGTGAGAGACTACAATGTCACAATCACTCTTGAGCACTCGCTTTTCAACTGTACTCCCTTCATCCTCTTTTTCGCCGCGGCTTTTATCGCGCTGTTCACCGGCTCGGAATACAGCGACGGAACCATACGCAACAAGCTCATTGTAGGCCATACGCGTTTTGACGTGTATCTGACGGAATTTATCGTCAATTCTGCCGCTATCCTTATTGTTTACACAGCGCATCTTTTGCTGGCCTTCATGCTGGGACTGACCATGTTCGGCTTTTTCACCATTCCCGTAAGCGTGGTACTGCTTCAGCTTTTAAACGCCCTGTTTATGATAATCGCACTCTCCGCACTGTTCACCATGCTGGCGCTGCTGATAAGCAGCAAGTCCACAAGCACGGCAATTTGTCTGATTCTTGTCTTCTCCTTATTCTTCGCCGGTATGGTTTTAAACTCCCGTCTCAGCGAACCGGAAATGTATCAGGCATATATGCTCAGTGAAAATGGTGTTCCGGTTATGGGCGAGCTGACGCAAAACCCGCTCTACATCAGCGGTGTAAAGCGTCAGGTCTACCAGTTTTTGTTCGACTTCATTCCCATTGGTCAGGCAATCCACGTCTCGGACTACACCTTTGAGTGGTACTATCCGTTGTACTCACTGGTTCTCATTGCAATCACAACCGCGCCGGGGCTTTGGCTGTTCAGGCGCAAGGACATAAAATAAATTTAGCCCACAGGGCGGTTCAATGCCGCTCTTCCGGCGTTTACAGGTGGTGGGTCCATGCTCTGGCTATTTCTGCTGTGTCTTGCGCTGGCGGTGATTATCGCGGTGCTGGCGCTGAAAATACATCTCATGCAAATCTCCGCCGAGGAGATAATGCACCAGCTGGATGAGCGGCTGGACACGGACACCAACACGCTCATAAGCCTCTCCTCCCGCGACCGCTATATGCGCCGACTTGCCGTTGTTCTCAACTCACAACTGCGCCAGCTCCGGCGTGAGCGCCGGCGGCTGCAAAGCGGCGACGTCGAGCTGCGCGAGGCGGTTGTCAACGTCTCCCACGACCTGCGCACGCCATTGACCGCAATATGCGGCTATCTTGAGCTTCTTCGCCGCGAGAACAAATCCGAAAATGCGGAGCGATACCTGTCGATAATCGAAAACCGCGCAGAGGCCCTCACCCGGCTGACCGAGGAGCTTTTCCGTTACTCCATCGTCGCCTCCGGAGAAAGCAACCTGAAGCTTGAGCACGTCAGTCTCAATACTGCGCTGGAAGAGAGCCTTTCGGCCTACTACGGCGCATTAAAATCCGCCGGAATAAGCCCCGAAGTATCTGTTCCCGAGGAAAGGATTATACGCATACTTGACCGCGCCGCACTCGCGCGCGTATTCGGGAATATCATCAGCAATGCCGTCAAATACAGCACAGGGGATTTTGTAATAAGCCTGTCCCCCGCCGGTGAAATCATTTTTGCCAACAGCGCTCCCAGTCTGAGCGAAATCCAGGCTGGACGCCTGTTCGACCGCTTCTACACTGTTGAGGACGGCCAGAAATCCACCGGTCTGGGCTTGTCCATCTCCCGAACCCTTACTGAGCATATGGGCGGATCGATAAACGCAACATACTCTGACGGAATATTGCGCATACACGTCCTATTTCCCGAGAGAAATTCAAAAAACACTGGGAATTAAAACTTCCCAGTGTTTTTCAGTTATCCTAATTGTTTTAAGCTCTCAGTAAGGTTATCAATAAGCGCCTCTAACTTTGCCTTCTTTTCGCGCTCGGCGTTTACGACATTCTCCGGCGCGCGGGAGACGAAATTCTCATTGGCAAGCTTCGCGTTCTGGCTCTGGAGCTGTTTTTCAGCGTTGGCAAGTTCCTTGTTTATGCGCGCACGCTCCATTTCAAAATCCACAAGGTCGGCCATGGGCATGAACATGCGTGCGTTGTCCGTGACAACGGAGACCATTCCTTCCGTGCTTCCCGGAGCGTCCGCGCTAACGCTCACCTCGGCGGCATAGGCCAGCTTACAGATAAAGCCCTCGCCGTTTTCAAACGCTTCACGCTTGTCCGTAACGATTATCAGGTGAGACTTTCTGGACGGCGGCACATTCATCTCCGCGCGGCGGGCGCGCACAGCCTTTATCGCCTCCATCACCATCTCAAAGCTGCTCTCGTCCTCGGGGAAGCTCAACTCAGTTTTGAAAACAGGGTAGCTGTCCATCATAAGCGCGTCGCCCTCGTGCGGCAGGCTCTGCCATATCTCCTCTGTTATAAATGGCATAAAGGGGTGCAGCAACTTGAGTATCTCGGTAAGCACATACAGCAGCACCTTTTGCGCTGAGACGTTCGCCGCGGCGTTGTCAGAGTTCAAGCGCGGCTTGCACAGCTCAATAAACCAGTCGCAGTAGCTGTCCCAAATAAAGTCGTAAATCTTCGCTGCCGCAACTCCAAGCTCGAAGCGGTCCATGTTCTCGCATACTTCCTTTGTCACGTCGTTGAGCTTTGACAGTATCCACTTGTCCTCAAGCTCCAACGACTCCGGCAGCTCATTTTTCTCAATCGTGAGGTTCATCATAACGAAACGGCTGGCATTCCATATCTTGTTGCAGAAGTTGCGCATCGCCTCGCATTTCTCAACGTAAAAGCGCATGTCGTTTCCGGGGCTGTTGCCCGTTATTAGGTTGAAACGCAGTGCGTCCGCTCCGTATTTCTCCGCCATTTCCAGTGGGTCAATACCGTTCCCGAGCGACTTTGACATCTTGCGCCCCTGCGAGTCGCGCACAAGCCCGTGAATAAATACTGTGTCAAAGGGATGCTTTTTCATGTGCTCCATGCCGGAGAAAATCATGCGCGAGACCCAGAAGAAAATGATGTCGTAGCCCGTGACCATGACGGATGTCGGGTACCAGTAGTCCAGGTCCTCCGTCTTTTCTGGCCATCCCATTGTCGAGAATGGCCACAGTGCGGAGCTGAACCAAGTGTCGAGCACATCCTCCTCGCGCCTGATATTTTTGCTGTGACAGTGCTCACACTCATCCGCGTCATTACGGCTGACAGTTATACGGCCGCAGTCGGTGCAGTGCCAGGCCGGTATCTGGTGTCCCCACCAGAGCTGGCGGGAAATGCACCAGTCATGGACGTTCTCCATCCAGTTCATGTATATCTTAGTAAAGCGCTCGGGGACAAACTTAACATCTCCGTCCCTGACAGTGCGTATAGCCTCCGCGGCCAACGGCTTCATCTTCACAAACCACTGCGGGCTTGTCATGGGCTCTACCGTTGTGCCGCAGCGGTAGCAGGTGCCGACATTGTGGGCGTGGGGCTCAACCTTTACCAAGTATCCCCGTTCCTCAAGATCCTCGACTATGGCCTTTCGGGCCTCATAGCGATCCATGCCGTTGTATTTGCCGCCGTTTATAATCTTCGCGTCTTCGTCCATTACGAGAATCTGCTCAAGATTGTGACGCTGACCAACCTCGTAATCGTTCGGGTCGTGACATGGCGTCATCTTCACAGCGCCCGTGCCGAAGCCGAGCTCGACGTATTCATCCGCCACTATTGGCAGCTCGCGTCCGACAAGCGGCAGTATAGCAGTTTTACCCACAAGGTGCGCGTACTTCTCATCTGCGGGATTCACAGCCACGCCGGAGTCGCCTAACATCGTCTCCGGACGCGTGGTGGCAATAGTCAAGAATTCATCGCTGTCCTTTATCGGGTACTTGATGTACCAGAAGTTGCCCGGCTGGTCCTTGTACTCTACCTCCGCGTCGGACAAAGCGGTACGGCAGTGTGGACACCAGTTTATTATGCGGCTGCCCTTGTATATAAGTCCCTTGTCGTACAGACGGCAGAAAGCCTCGCGCACAGCCCTCGCGCAGGTTTCGTCCATCGTGAAACGGCTGCGGCTCCAGTCGCAGCTCGAGCCAAGTACCTTCTGCTGCTCAACTATGCGGCCGCCATATTTGTCCTTCCATGCCCATACCCTGTCGAGAAATTTCTCGCGTCCGAGGTCATAGCGGGTCAGTCCTTCGTTTACTCGCAGGTCCTCCTCAACCTTTATCTGCGTGGCAATGCCAGCGTGGTCCGTGCCTGGCAGCCACAGCGCTGCGTAGCCCTGCATACGCTTATAGCGCGTGAGAATGTCCTGTAGTGTGCTGTCAAGCGCGTGCCCCATATGAAGCTGTCCTGTAACGTTCGGTGGCGGCATTACTATGGAAAATGGCTTTTTGCTGCGGTCAGCCTTGGCCTTGAAGCAGTCACGGCTCATCCACAGGTCATAAATTTTACTCTCTACTGCTTTGGGGTCATAGGTTTTCGGTAGCTCTTTCATTTGTTGTCCCTCCCTGAAAAATAAAGCAAAAAATAAACGCCCCGAGACAAGCTTGTCCCAGGGCGGCAACTTATAACCGCGGTACCACCTGAGTTCCACAAAAATGCGGCTCTCTGGCTCTGTAACGGGAGCACCCGTCCAGACCTACTATCCATTCAGTCCGGCGGCTCCGAGCCGACCTTCGGCTGTGCTTCATGGAAGCTTGCAGCAAACGCTTCCTCTCTGTAAATCCGCACTTTACGCCTACTCCTGCTCATCGTAGCCATTTCAAAATACTATGTTATTATAAATACAGTGCGGCAGTTTGTCAAGCAAAGTTTAAATTCGTCCATTTTATCCGGATACAATTCATTTATCGCGCCCTGTATTTTTACCTCTCCACACTTTATCGCTTGCGCCAAATCAGCGCCTGTGATAAGATTCAAACAGTAAAATCTGTAATATGGAGAGCCAAGGAATGGACGCTCAGACTTTTTGGAATGTCATCGGCAAATATAACCACGATACAAAAGCAATTCAAATCGGATTGCTTTTGTTCATAGCACTATCAATATCACTGTCATTTGTTCAACGGCAAGGTTGGATGGCTAAATTTGCGCTGGGAATTGTGAACCTGTTTATTGGCCTTGTGTTTTTTGGGGTCTACGGCACCGAGCCTATTCAAAAATATTTTGCACTGCCCTTGTATTTAGCGTCCGGTGCCATTTTTCTGTATGAAAGCCGGCACAGCAGAAGCGATACGCTCCACAAACCTAATTTCTATCAGGCCCTGCTATTGTTTCTTTTCCTGTTTTACCCTTTTGCGTCTGTCCTTTTGGGCAACAGCTTCCCACAAATGGTAACTCACATAATGCCCTGTCCAATAATCAGTCTGAGCATAACTGTATATTCCGGCTACAACAGGAAAAACAAATTATTGCTTTTCCTGTTAACCGTATGGGGATTAACAGGAATAAAATCAATAATTTTCAACGCATACGAAGATATCATTCTCTTAATTTGCGGTCTCTACGGAATCATACTGCTGGCAAAAGAGATACGTAAATCCAGATCCGTATAAATCACACTTTCTCACTTATTAATAATATACAGCCCCACAAGACATATCACCATGCCAACCACCTTGTTTACCGTCAGCGCCTCCTTATACAGCGCGTATCCAACGAAAAGAAGAATTACGGCTAAAAAGGCGCTCTGCACAATCTGCGCCGTGCTCACCTGCCAGCCAGCCCTGTAGGCGTATATAAATCCCACCTCCAAGCCGACAAGGACACCCCCAAACGCAAACGGGGCCCAGTTTAGCTTTGTATATTCCCTTATTATATTCGCATTGCCGCTCATGGCGAAGTACAGAATAAACGACGCCAGAGCAGCAACGATATATGTAACCGTAAGCGAGGCAAATGGGTCCGGGTTATCGGGAACCGATTTTGCACATATTTGATACAGTGTGTTGGCAAGTACGATAAGCGCGATTGGCCAGATGTAAGCAAACATTAAAATTCCCCAAAAAAGAAAATTGCCAGGCTAATAGCCTGGCTGAATGGTAAGTGCTCACCCGTTTCTTTGTACGATAATCTACCATAAATTTCTTCAAATGTCAAATATTTTGCGTCAAACGCCCATTTGCAACCACTGGTTGCGTAAGTTCCAGCCACCGTTGGTGGAATATTCGTGCGCAAAGCGCTATGCTTCGGTCTGGGAGGTACAAATAATGCTGTCTGAAAAAATATATGCACTCAGGCGACAAAACGGCCTGTCGCAGGAGCGGCTGGCTGAGAAAATAGGAGTATCACGTCAGGCCATATCAAAGTGGGAAACCGGAGCAGCCACACCTGAGCTGGACAAGCTCCGCGCGCTGTGCTTCTGCTTCGGCGTCACGCTTGACGAGCTGACCGGCGATGCCGCTCTGTCAGACGCCAATTCAGAACAGGCTCATACTCAGGCTGAAAACCGCAACCGCAACGGCAGCTTATTGGGAGTAGTTCTGTGCGTTATCGGCATACTGTGTCTGGCTGTGTATGGTGCGCTGCTGTTCCTGCGCCCCACGGCGGCGGAGGAAATAAGTAAGTCATCAACCGTGACGCTCGACGGCTCGGGACTGCTGCTGCTTGTATTCGTGCTGCTCATGGCCGCTGGTGCGACGCTGATATTCCGTAAAAAATAGAATGGAGCAAAATATGAAAAAATACAACAATTTAAGCAATATATTTCTCGTACTCGCTGTGATTTTGTCCGACGTGATGTGCGCCGCAACCGCATACAGTTATCGCGGTCTGGAGCTCTGCCACGAATGCAGCGCGCCCGCCAGCACAGCTTTGCTGCTGCTGATTCCTTACTCTGCCGCCATCGTGTTGTGCATTGCACTGTCGTGTTTTTTCAGGAGGCGAGCAAATAAAGGCTGAACCTCAAAGCGCTGTCCCCAAACAGGGCCGCGCTTGAATTTCAGTTATGTTTCACTCTTTTATTGTCGGCATACCATTCTGTCAACAGCGCTGCAAATATTTTTGCCTGCCAAATTTGTCTGATACGTTCAAATATCTCTGCCAAAGCTGTTGTAAATTCCCGCGCATTCGTGTATAATACTTCCATTCTGCCAACAATACA
>CATJWG010000105.1 GCA_949744165.1 uncultured Eubacteriales bacterium
TGCTGTACTGCTCGGGGATGGGATTGGTAACGAGCATACCGCCCTTCATACCCAGCCCCCGCGCGGCGGAAAAGGCCGCGGCCAGCTCCTCGGGAGAGTCAATGCGGTACTCGACCTTGAAGCCGCTGTGCCGTGTATAGAATGCGGGCAACTCCTCGGTGCCGTATCCGATTACGGGAACGCCCTTGGTCTCAAGATACTCCAGCGTCAGGCCCAGGTCGAGTATGGACTTTGCGCCCGCGCATATGACCATCACGGGCGTCTGTGACAGCTCCTCAAGGTCGGCGGAGATGTCCATTGTAGTTTCCGCGCCGCGGTGGACTCCGCCGATGCCGCCGGTGGCGAACACGCTTATGCCGGCCATATGCGCTATAATCATCGTCGTGGTCACAGTTGTGGCTCCGTCCTGGCCGCGGGCGATGAGTACAGGCAGGTCGCGCCGGCTGGCCTTTGCCACGGCCTGGCCCTTTTTGCCCAGATACTCAATTTCCTCCGGCGACAATCCGGCCTTGAGCCGGCCGCCTATAACGGCGATGGTTGCCGGCCCCGCGCCGCTTTCCCGGATTATCTTCTCTACGTTCAGCGCGGTATCCACGTTCTGCGGGTAGGGCATACCGTGGGAGATTATCGTGCTCTCAAGTGCGACAACGGGCCGGCCGTTTGCGATGGCCTCAGCGACCTCGGGAGCGACGTCCAGATATTTGTTCATAGCTATTCCTCCGTTTGTTCTTTATTGAAATTGATGTTATTCCTTTGCTGAATCCATGCGCCGGCGTACCAGCACGTCGCACAGTTCGGGGTTTATTGTCTGCCCGCACTCCACGGCCATAGCGCCGGCAGCCAGAGCATAGCGCGCGCTTTGAACGATATCGCGCCCGTCGATGAAGCTGCGGCACAGCGCGGCCATAACCGCGTCACCCCCGCCCGTGGCGTTGACAAGCCTGACTGTGCAGCAGGGTACGCGGAAGCAGTCGAGCCCGTGGGCAGCGACTATGCCGCGGGGTCCGTCGCTGACAAATGCGCGCTTGACGCCCGCGTATATCAGAGCCTGGGCTGAGGCCTCGGCCGAGCTCTCGCCCGTGAGGGCCTCTGCCTCCATTGTATTAGGCTTTATGGTATGTATTCGGTGCAAAAACGGGACGAGCTTGACAGCCTTGGCGGTGGAAACGGGGTCAACGAAAAGGGGTGCGGTGCAGCGCGAGGTCAGGCAGTCCATGGTCTCGGGCGTGAGATTGCCGTCAAACACCACAAGCTCGGCGGCGTTGAGCATGTCTAAATTACGCTCGATGAGCTCCGGCGTTATGTGCTGGGCGATGTCGGTGTCGCACACGGCCAGGGCCATGTCGCCGTCGGGACCGCTGATGTACATATAAGTCGAGGTGCGCTGGCGCGGAAGGCGCACGGCGTGCTCAAGCCCGATGCCGAGCTCACGGCAGCTGCTTTCAATCTGCTGGGCCCATGCGTCGCCGCCTATGGCGGTGAGCATCTGTACTCTTATGTCCAGCAGACACATGTTGTGTGCGATGTTCCGGCCGACGCCCCCCATGGAAAGGAGGATTTCGCCCGGATTGGAATCGCGCTCGGTAAGCGCGTTGTAGGACCGGCCCCATATATCCACGTTCACGGCTCCCACAACGGCCGCATATTTCTCTCTCATATATATTTCCCCCAAAAAGCCTCAGAAGCTGTCTGTGGATTTAACGATTATTTGATTACCCCCATTGTATATTTTTTGGCAAAAAAGTCAAGTGGAAGAGTGTATAATGAACAAAAATACCGCCGCAGAGGAAAAACGTATTGACATTTGCCACGCAGCTGTGGTAAAACTGTCGCATAGAGGGAGTAGTCAGCGCACAGCGTGGGCAATGCCAACAGCCGAAGCGATGTCTTCTGGTTTTTGCCGTAAATGACGAGACTCATCCGCCGGCAACGGATGAACTCCCGGGTGGTTCCTCTGTTTCCGGACTATGAAACAGGGGGCTTTTTTATGAGCATTTACCTTGCACTGCTTCTCTCGGTTGTGGGAATAATTCTTCTGGTCAAGGGCGGAGACTGGTTTGTCGACGCGGCCTGCGACCTGGCTCAAATGGCGGGTATACCGCCGTTTATTATCGGCGCGACGGTGGTCAGTCTGGCCACTACGCTGCCGGAGATGATAGTTTCCGTTATAGCCGCCACAGGAGGAAAGACGGAGATGGCAATAGGCAATGCTGTCGGCTCGGTGACGGCCAACACGGGGCTCATCATGGCGCTGGCCATGTTGTTTCTGCCCATGGCGGTTGAACGCTCGCGCTATATGAAGCAGTGTCTGTTGCTGGTGGGTGCGGCGTCGGTGCTGTTCGCAGGCAGCCAGAGCGGCTCGCTGAGTCTATGGGCCAGCGTTGTGCTCGGGCTGATATTCGTTGGCTTTATGACTGTGAACGTGACTGCGGCGAGGCACGATATGGCCGGCGCGGCAGGGGAGAACAGAAGCGGCAAAAACAGCGTCTGGAAGGACATACTGATGTTTGTCATAGGCACGGTGTGCATAGTCGTCGGTTCGGACCTGCTCGTGGACGGCGGCAGTGCCGTGGCGGCGGCGGCAGGAGTACCGGAGCGTGTGATTGCTGTAACGCTCGTGGCCATAGGCACTTCACTTCCGGAGCTTGTGACGACGCTGACAGCAATACGCAAGCGCGAGGCAAGCCTGTCCATAGGCAATATCATCGGCGCGAACATAATCGACCTGTCGCTGATTTTGCCGGTGTGCTCCATTGTTTCGGGGCAGGAGCTGCCGGTTTCGGCGCAGAGCGCGGGACTGGACATGGGCGCGTGCCTTGTCATCACCGCCTTTGCTATGGCGTCGATTCTGCTGTACAAAAAGGCAGGTCGTGTGCAGGGGGCTGTGTGTTTGGTGCTGTACGCGGCGTATTTGGCAATCAGCATGTGAAAGGTTTAAAAATTGCGGCTCACAGAGCCGCAATTTTTAAAGAGCTTCATTCCGTTTCACACCTTACATTTTTCACCGCGGGCGGCAAAAATGACGGCGCACGCTGCGAACTCAGTTAGACTTTTTTGCGATGTGACCCGCCGCACGGCTTGCCGTGCGGCGGGCTTTTCAGACTTTAGGACATGCCAGTACAGGCTGGAGCTGACGGCCCTCATACGCGGCGTCTATGGCGGCTTCGAGCAGGTCGTAGTCTGCTGCCAGAGACGCCGGCTTTTTCTCGGGGTCGTCCTGATAAAAGGGCAGAAAATATATGTTCTTTCGCACCAACAGCGTGCCTATGTTCGCCGCGGAGGCGGCCAGACCGTCGTTGGTGGACACGGCGATTAGCACGGGGCGTGCGTTTCTCAAGTGGGATTTCGCCGCCATAGTCACGCATGTGTCCGTCACTCCTGCGGCTAACTTTGCAAGCGTGTTGCCCGTACAGGGAGCGACAAGCAGCACGTCGAACATGTGCTTGGGCCCTATGGGCTCGCTCTGCGGGATGGTGGTTATTATGCCGCGGCCGGTGATTTCCTCGAGCCGTGCGCGAAACTGTGCGGCGGGGCCGAAGCGGGTGTCCACTCCCGCGGCGTTTGGCGACATTATGCCTGTGACCTCATAGCTTTTGCACAGCCGCTGCGCCGCAGTCAGTACCTTGTCGAAGGTGCAGTAGGAGCCGGTCATCGCCAGCCCCACGCGAAGCTTACTCACTTTGATTCCTCCACAATTCGGTATATGCTGTCCCTGATTATCTCCGCGGCGCTCTCCGGTGCGCACTTTGCGGGTAGGCCCGGCGCGCGCGTAAGGCTCAGGCCGAGCCGCTGCGCCGCGTCCGCATCAAAGCCGTAGGGGGCCGAGGCCAGCTCGATAAGACGCGCGGGGCGCAGGCGCTCAAGCTCCGCGGGGCCGAAAATGGCTGCGGGGATGGTGTTCACCGCGAAGTCATACTCTCCGCAGAGCTCGTTGCGGCCGAGCTCAAGCGTGCCGCAGCCCATACCCAGCGCCCAGGCCAGCGCCTGCGGCGAGCGTGCCGCGACGGTCACGTTCGCTCCCAGCGCCGTGAGCCGGGGCGCGAGCATTTTACCTATGCGCCCGAAGCCGCAGATAAGCACGCTCGTGCCGCACAGCGCTCGTTCGCTTTCCGAGAGCATGAGCTCTATCGCGCCCTCAGCAGTTAGCAGGGCGTTTGCAAGCGCGAAGTCCTCGCGCGCGAAGTAGTCGTGCAGCGGAAGGGACAGGGCCTGACACTCACTGTGTATTTCCTGCGCCATGCCAGCGCACACCGCGGCGCCCGGCGGGCACGCGCGCAGTATGTCCCCAATGTCGTGATTGAGCGCAGACAGCGGGGCGTTAAGCAGCCCGTCCCTGACGCAGGGCAGGGGCAGAACGAGGCAGTCCGCGCCCTTGAGCGCCGAGCCGGCACTGACAGCGCAGTCGGGAAGCTCCTTTTCAAGCGCGAAGGGCCGGACTTCGTGCCCGTCCGCGCGGAGCAGGCGGCACAGGCGGACGAAGCGGCTGTCGCCGCCGATAAGGGCAAATTTCATAGTCTTTCACCTCAAGACAGACTATGCCGGAGCGGGCGTAAATGTGAAAAAGGTTGCCAAGCTCCCCTGCATAAAGTATAATTAAACAATACTATTTTCTCGGGAGGAGCTTTATGAGTCTGGCGGACAAGATTTTTATTGAGAATTGCAGGGACATCCTCGCAAACGGAGTCTGGGACACGGACCGAGAGGTGCGGCCGCGCTGGGAGGACGGCGCGCCGGCGCACACGGTCAAGAAATTCGGCATTGTCAACCGCTATGACCTGCGTGAGGAGTTTCCGTTGCTGACGCTTCGACGGACCTACTGGAAAACCGCTGTGGACGAGCTTCTGTGGATATGGCAGAAAAAGAGCAACAGCATCAAGGACCTGAACGGCCATATATGGGACCAGTGGGCGGACGAAAACGGTTCTATCGGCAAGGCCTACGGTTACCAGCTTGCCGTGAAGCACCACTACACCGAGGGCGACATGGACCAGGTAGACCGCGTACTGTGGGACCTTAAACACAACCCTGCTTCGCGGCGTATCATGACGAATATCTACAATTTTGCGGACCTGAGCGAGATGGCACTGTATCCCTGCGCGTATTCAATGACCTTCAATGTCAGCGGAAGCACGCTCAACGCCATACTCAACCAGCGTTCGCAGGATATGCTCGCAGCGAACAACTGGAACGTGGTGCAGTATTCCGTGCTGCTGCACATGTTCGCACAGGTGTCGGGCCTTCAGGCCGGCGAGCTTGTGCATGTGATTGCCGACGCGCATATCTATGACCGCCACGTGCCGGTCATTGAGCGGATGATAGAAAACGAGCCGAAGGCCGCGCCGAGCTTTGTCATCGACAGGTCGGTGGACGATTTCTATAAATTCACACGGGACAGTTTCCAAGTGGAGGGCTACGAATATTCGCCCTTTGCGGAGAAGATTCCCGTCGCGGTGTAGAGGGAGGGGCAGCAATGGACGCGATAGTCGCAGTTTACTCTGACTGGGGCGTAGGCTGCTGCGGCACCCAGCCGGTGACGCTTTCGGCGGACCGCCGCCGTTTTCGGGAGCTGACAGAGGGGGCGGCAGTGATAGTGGGGAGGAAAACGCTCGCTGATTTCCCAGGCGGCAGGCCGCTGAAAAACCGCGTGAACATAGTGCTCACGCGGTGTGGGGGCGAGGTAGAGGGAGCTGTGACCGTACACAGCGCGGCAGAGGCGCTCGCCGAGGCAAAAAAATATACCCGCGCTATTGTAATTGGCGGAGCAAGCGTGTATGAGCAGCTCCTGCCCTACATAGACCGCGTATATGTCACAAAAATTGACGTATGTCCCCATTCGGACAGCTTTTTCCCCAATCTGGACTTTTCCGCCGGTTGGATATGCGCCGGCAGGAGCGAGGACATGGAGGAAAACGGACTGAAATACCGTTTTACGGTGTATGAGCGGAAATAAAAGTTGACGTGTACCGTTCCTGTCCGAGGTTGGGAACCTGAAAAGAGCATGGCAGATTTTGCGCACGGGGAAGCGGATGAATGTAAGAAATTTTTCCGAGGACATGCGCCTCGGAAAAATACTCCTCATGGAGTGAGCGTCGAAGCACCCGCCTTCGAGCACTGGAGGCGGGTGCTGAGGCGCAGAACGAAGCGCCTACACTCAAAAAAAAGAAACGGCCTGTAGGCCGTTTCTTTTTTTGATGTTTTTACACTATATTCAGCTTGAGATTGGACCACTCCTGCTCAAGGCCGCCCTCGTAATCATCGTCAACGGTAAGAGCACCGGAGACGATGTCCGCGAGCTGAGCGCTGTACTCCTCAACAGTGTACTGCTCCATGCTCCAGGTCGCGGTGGGCAGACCCACGGCGCCGTCGGTAGCACCCAGAGCGGTGCCTACACCGCCGATGTCAGCATAACTGCCATCATAGACCTTGCCGACAGCCCACTGCACGGCGTTGCTCAGGCCCTTCATAGCGGAGGTGAGAACTGCGTCGGACTCGAAGGACTGGTCAACGTCAACGCCGACGACCCAACCGTCATTGGCGGAAGCGGCAGCGGTGATGGACTGGAACATAGAGCCGCCGCAGGCGAAGATTATCTCCGTGCCGGTCTGATACCAGCCGTTGGCCATGGTCTGAAGCTCGGGGGAGGCACTGAATGAAGCGCCGTACTGCCAAGAGTAATTCATCTCAACATCCACGCCAAGCTCAGCGGCAGCCGCGTTGGCGCCCTGAACATAGCCGTAGCCGAAACGGCAGCAGGCGGGGTTGGTTCCGCCGCCACCGCCGCAGAAGCCGAGCTTGGTGAAGCCTTCCTTGACTACGGCGTAGCCGGCCAGATAACCGCTCTGCTCCTCCTTGAAGGAGATGCCGGCCACATTGGCAAGCAGATTGCCGGCGTCGTCGGTAAGCGGATAGCCGTCAATGAAGATAAAGGGAACGTCGGTAAACTCGGAAGCGGCGCGCTTGAGAGCGCCCTCCTGCATGAAGCCGGCGCAGACAACGACCTTTGCACCGCCGTCCACGGCTGCCTTCATAGCGTCATAGCGGTCGTCGTCGGTGGCCTGGTCGCCGTTGGCGGGCTGATAGTACTTGTAGGACAGACCGTTGTTTGCGGCATAGAGCTTAACGCCGTCATAGGTACCCTGGTTGAAGGACTTGTCCTTGAGCTGTCCAACGTCAGTGATGAAGGCGACCTCGTATTTGCCGTCGGCAGAGGTCATGTTGTCGTCGATGTCATCGGGGTTGACGATGGCGTCGGTGGGCTCAGGATCGGCCTCGGGGTCAGCCTCGGGGCCAGCCTCGGGTGTTTCGGTGGGCTCCGCCACGTCGTCCGTGGGGGCCGGAGTGTCGGCGGGTGCGGGGGTAGCTGCGGGTGCGGGAGTGTCAGCGGGAGCTGGCTGGCTGCCGCAGGCGCACATGCCCAGCACCATCACGAGAGCAAGAACAATCGCAAGATACTTTTTCATGTTTTTCTTTCCTCCATTTAAGTTTTCATTTGTTTATCCCTTTTGTGCCCTTGGCACATGGCATATTATAACCCTCCCTGAAAGGTAAATCAAGGACAAAACGTGAATATTATGTATCAAATTTGTTATGTAGACCGCCGGTTATTTGGATTCCATGGCGACGGCGGTATCCAGCGCAATTTCCATCATTTGGGTAAAGGACGTCTGGCGCTCCTCCGCGGAGAGAATTTCCGGCAGGTAGAGGTGGTCGGAGATGGTGCATATGGCCAGTGCGCGCTTGCCAAGACGCGCGGCGTTCATGTAAAGTCCCGCGGCCTCCATTTCCACGGCGAGCACGCCCATCTTGCGCCACGGGTCAGGACCGTCGCTGCCGTCATTGTAGAAGTTGTCCGAGCTGAGAAGGTTGCCCACGTGCGGCTTTATTCCGCGGCCTTCTGCTATCTCAATGGCTGTGCGCATGAGCTCGTAGTCTGCTATGGGCGCGAGCGTGCCGGGCAGGGCGAACTGGTGGGCGAAGTTGGAGTCGGTACACGCGCCCTGAGCCACGACGATGTCCATAACATGCAGGTAGTCCTGTATGGCGCCTGCCGAGCCTATGCGGATGATGTTTTCCACGCCGTAGTCACTGTAGAGCTCCCAACTGTAGATGCCTATGGCGGGGATTCCCATGCCGGAGGCCATCACACTTACGGGCACGCCCTTCCATGCACCGGTGTAGCCCTGTACGCCACGGGTGTTGTTAACAAGCACGGGATTTTCAAGAAAGGTTTCGGCTATGAATTTGCTGCGCAGGGGGTCTCCGGGCATGAGTACGGTTTTTGCGAAGTCGCCTGCCTTGGCGGTGTTATGGGGTGTCGGCACTGACATAATGTAAAACCTCCATTTCAAAATTCGTATTAATTTTTCCTTTTTCTAAGATTATATAATATTTTTTAAAAATGTCAATTTGCAAGAGCGAGGGCCGTATGGTATACTGTTTTTCAACAATACACATAGAAAAAGTGGGGGCGGGATATGGAGACAATGACAATAGGCATAGCAGGTGGAACTGGCAGCGGGAAAACCACGATAACCAGAAAAATACTCTCACAGTTTAGCGGAGACGTGTCCGTTATCTATCACGACAATTACTACAAGGCTCATGACGATATGCCCTACTCCGAGCGCAGCAAGCTCAACTACGACCATCCCAACGCCTTTGACACCGAGCTGCTGCTTGAGCACATACGTGTACTCAAAAGCGGGAATAGCGTGAAGTGTCCGGTCTACGACTACTCGATACACAACCGCTCGGACAAGACAATAACGATAAGTCCCGCGCGTGTACTGGTGGTGGAGGGGATACTTATTTTTGCGGACAAGCCTCTGTGCAGGGAGATGGACATACGCATTTTCGTGGATACGGACGCGGACGTGCGCATACTCCGGCGCATAACTCGCGACGTGCGCGACCGCGGGCGAAGCCTGGACAGCGTGATAAGCCAGTATCTGACCACGGTCAAGCCCATGCATGAACAGTTTGTCGAGCCGTCGAAGCGGAACGCCGACGTTATAATTCCCGAGGGCGGGCACAATACCGTGGCGATGGACATGGTGATGGAGCGAATACGCGGCTACTTAGGAAGGAGCTCAAGGTAAATGGCAAAGCTTTATTTCAAATACGGGGCGATGGGCTCAAGCAAGTCGGCCCAAGCCTTGATAACAAAGTTCAACTACGAGGAACAGGGAATGAGCGTGTGGCTTATCAAGCCAAGTGTGGACGACAGAGACGGGGCGGACATCGTAAAAAGCCGCATAGGCCTGTCCTGCCGCGCGAGGGTGATACATCCCGAGGAGGATATCGCCGAGGCCTACGCCGACGCGGGCACCTATGACGTGATAATAGCGGACGAGGCGCAGTTCCTGTCCCCCGAGCAGATTGACCAGCTTCGTATGCTTGTTGACACTCAGGACCTGCCCGTGCTGTGCTTCGGCCTGCGGACGGATTTCCTGACCAGATTTTTCCCGGGCTCGGAGCGCCTTATGGAGGTAGCCGACTCAATAACAGAGATAAAAACAGTATGTGCCTGCGGGCGAAAGGCAACGGTTAATGCGCGGATTGACGGCTCCGGCCATGTTGTGACCGAGGGAACTCAGATTTTTCTCGGCGGCAACGACAGCTATGTCGCCATGTGCCACAAGTGCTGGAAAACGCGCATAGAGCTGGAGCGGGGACGGAAATGAGCGCACAGGTGCACGTGCTGCATACGGACGGGGAGGTGACCGTCTGCGTAAAGAGCACGGGTGTCAACTCCGAAATGGAGCAGCCGGAGCTGCTATGCGCCGCTGGGGCGGGGCCGGCGCTGTGCGTCCACCGGCTGGACACGGCCGTCGGCGGCGTGATGGTGTACGCGAAAACTCCTCGCTCAGCGGCCGCCCTATCGCGTGAGATTGCCTCGGGCGGGATGGAGAAGGTTTACCTGGCCGTGTGCACGGGGGCTCCTGACCCGCCGCGCGGCGAGATGCGAGATTTGCTTTTCAAGGATTCACGCCGGAACAAGACCTTTGTCGTCAGCCGCGAGCGCCGGGGCGTGCGTCCTGCGCGGCTGGAATATGAGCTGCTGGAGACACGCGGCGAGGGGGAGGCGCGCTGCTCGCTTGTGCGCGTGAGGCTGCATACCGGACGCTCGCACCAGATACGGGTACAGTTTGCCTCGCGCAGGATGCCGCTGCTCGGAGATGGGAAGTACGGCTCGCGCTGCGGCAGGGGGGAGATAGCCCTGTGGTCGCATACGCTGAGCTTTACGCATCCGGGGACGGGAGCGCGAGTGAGTTTTTCTGCTCCTGCGCCTGAGCGCAAGCCTTGGAGTGGTTTTTGGAGTTCCGGTGAAGGGAGCGCGGAAAATGACGAATTTCAGACTGACCCTAAGCTATGACGGCAGCCGCTACAACGGTTGGCAGCGTCAGGGCAACACAAGAAATACCATACAGGAAAAGCTTGAAACGGCTCTCGGGCGCATACTTGAGCAGAGTGTGGATGCCGCAGGCTCAGGGCGGACGGACGCTGGCGTCCATGCGCGGATGCAGACGGTGTCCTTCCGTGCGAAAACGGATATGTCTGCGGCGAAAATACTTGCCCAGCTCCGCCGATGGCTGCCCGAGGATATCGGCGCGGAGGCGCTGTCCGAGGCTCCGCCCCGATTTCACGCTCGCCTGTCATGCACCGGCAAGAGCTATCTCTACCGTGTGTGGAACAGCAGTGCGCCATGCGTTTTTGACAGGAAATACGTCTCGCGAGTGCCTGAGCCGCTGGATATTGAGGCTATGCGCGAGGCGTCCAACGCTCTGCTTGGGGAGCACGATTTTGCCGCGTTCGCTGTGGCGCGGGGCAAAAAGTCTACAGTGCGCAGGATAGGCGGCATTGAAATAAGCCGTGAGGGGCCGGAGGTACGCTTTCTCATGTCCGGAAACGGTTTCCTGTACAACATGGCGCGCATAATAACCGGCACGCTGCTCGAGGTCGGCCGCGGGTGCATAGAGGCGGGGGAGGTGAGCGCTGTCCTTGCCTCCCGCGGCAGACGTGGAGCCGGTCCCACCGCTGAGGCCAAGGGACTGTGCCTGTGGGAGACAAGATATGAGTAA
>CATJWG010000106.1 GCA_949744165.1 uncultured Eubacteriales bacterium
TAATAAGAATATAAAAGGGCGCCGCTGCAAGCGGTTAGCCCTCACTGATCATCAAAATAGTTGACCGTTCGGGGGCTATCCGAGCGGTCAACTTACGTTTGGTGATATGTAAATCATCAGCAAAAGCACGATGATGAAGCATACCGCGAAACGCAGGACTTTCGTCCAGCGTCCGTCTCCCATACGCACCACCTCCCTTCACAGGGAAGTTGCTAACCGCCTACTGCAGCGACACCCTTACCCCTCTACAGGGGCATTTTTTATTTTAGACTATTTGTCGAAAGCTGTCAATGTTTTTTGATGCCCCCTTGCGACACACGCAAAATCCCTGCCTGAAGCATCAGGCAGGGATTTTTTACGAGCCGCCGAAGGCCCTCGCGGCGGCAATCAGGGCAAGGCTGTCGCCAAGCTGAACAAATATGGCAGAAAGCAGGGCTATATCCTCTGCCGTCCGTCCCTGGGCCATGGCAGCCGCCAGCGCGCCCACGGCGGCCGGCAATGCATCCGAGCCGGGCATATGTAGTATCACCTCTGTGCATTATATGCTCACATGCCCCATTTTCGCTCTTTCTCAGCTAAAAAGTGTGTAGCCCGCGTTTTCAAACAGCGTTTTTCCCATATCCGCAGTAAACAGCCGCCACTCTGACTCGATAAGCTTGCTGTCCCTCGGAACCGCGCCGAGCTCCACAACGGTCACGTTCGCTCCACCGGAGATTGCCAGCTCCGACGCGGGGTGGACACAGATATCCCGCACCCTTGTTCCTGCCGCCAGACGCAGCACTGCTGCAATCTGCGCAACGCGCTCGTCGCTCACCCGTGCGTACCTGTCGCCGAGTGGCGTGCCCGGGACTGGGAAACGCGCCATCACTCCGGTAATCGAGGCCTCGTGTCTGATTATATTAAGAAAATTATCTGTAATTTCCTCGCTGCTGTGTTCCGGACCGACTGGCTCCACAAGCGAGATAAGCTTCAGGGGCGAGCGCCGAACTGCATCCATTGTAGCGTTGCGGACAACGGGGTCCAATCCCGTGTCCGTGCCCTCTCTGAGCCGGACTGCATGGTAGACTCCGGAAACTCCGGCCTGCCACATTTGCAGCGCCTCTTTTTCGTCAAACTCGCCTATATTCAAAATTATCTCGTAATTGCCCGAAATGCGCTCCTTAAGCATCCGAACCTTGGCGCACAGGTCGTCTATGCTGTAGAACTCCGTCGTGCGTATCACGATATAGTGTGCGCCGGCCTGCACAAAATCGCTCATCTGGCGGACAATTTCCTCGTTCGAGTACACTCGGCTATCCTTGACTATGCCCCACTTTTCACCAAACGAGCAAAAATCACAGCTCACCGGACAGGGCACAAAATCAATTCCCATCGCGCCCCACAGATACGCACGCCCGCCCGTTATCTCCATCGCCGCTTCGTTGGCTCTTCGTCTGAGGTATTCGGCCTCCTCCGATTCGGGCGGCAGCTCCAGCAGGCGGATTATGCTCTCCCGTTCCATGACCCTTCCGGAAAGGCAGTTCTCCCGAGCTCGGTCAATAAGCCCATATACAGAGTTGTTCATGTCATTTGAGCATATCATCCATAATTTTGCAAGCACTGCACACCAGCTTTGGGCAGCGGGTCATCAGAAGATTTTTCTCCATGATTTTCTCCATTCCCTCCGGCGTGGACAGGTCGTGTCCAAGGATTTCCCTGCATATAAGGCTCCCGTTTTCCTCAATAAAGGCGGCTTCAAAGGCGGCCTTTTTCTCAAGGAACGTGTCCTTTGTCTCCTTGTCTCCGCACTCGCAGTTGCCGTATTTCAGGCCAAGCGCCATCAGCGCGCCGGTCACGCAGCCGCAGGTTTCGCCGTGCCACATACCGCCACCGAAGGCTGCCGCCATTTTCAGCGCGGTCTTTTCGTCCATCTCAAGAGCGTGCGAACAGTGCGCCGCCACCTGCATCGAGCAGTCGATACCGCCGCCGAAGCCCTCTCTCGCTTTGTCCTCTGTTATCTCCCTGAAATTCATAATGAGCTCCTTCCCTCATTTTTTAATATAATCTTAACTCAATATTTATCTTTTCGTCAAGCTTTTATCGCTTATTTATTTTATTTTCGCACAATATTTATATGTTTAATTGGTTTTTATCATCGTTCTATTCCCCCATCGCCGTCCCCTGCTGTGTGTCAACGTCCCACCTGCGCGCGTAGTATGTCGTGAGGAGCGCGGCTCTTCAAACTACTGACTGGA
>CATJWG010000107.1 GCA_949744165.1 uncultured Eubacteriales bacterium
ATGGCTTTGAAATATACATAAAGTTCGGCATGGCTATTCAGCCATGCCGAACTTTTATATGTTGTGAGATTCGGCTTACGTATTACGCAATTTGGCAAAAGCGCATGAGTATTGCGGCAGATTCGGCACGGGTAGCGTTTCCGAGCGGGTCAAGTATGCCGCTGCCCTTGCCGGAGATGAGTCCGCTGCCGACAGCCCAGCGCATAGCGTCCTGTGCGTAGGAGCTGACAGAACCGGCATCCGTGAAGCTTTCAAGCGTGTCGGAGGCACTCAAATCCATGCCTCTGAGCTTGGCGTATCGGTATAGTATGGCTGACAGCTGCTCGCGCGTTATGGCATCATCGGGACCAAAGCGGCTGCTGTCATATCCGCTGACTACACCCTTAGCGCTGGCCCAGCCCACTGCGTCGACATACCATGCGCCGGGCTGAAGGTCGGTAAAGCCGGAGGAGACGGGGGCGGAATCGTCCTCAAGGCGGTAGAGTATAGTGACAATCATCGCACGGCTGGTAGTAAGTGCGGGAGAAAAGCGTCCGTCGCCTGTGCCATTCATCATTCCGTTTTCATATACATAGCTCACCGCGCCGAAGAACCAGTCGCCCTCGGAAACATCGGAAAACAACAGCTTGGAGTCGGATGTCACGGGGGTAAATACAGCGCTGATTTTCACGTCGCTGTCTGGCATACGGAAGCTGTAAACCCCGCTGCGCTCCGGTGTGAGTGTTAGCTCATTACCATCGGCGTCGGTTGCGCTCAGGCTCAGGAGCTCGTAACCGGATTCGGGCGTAACGGTAAGCTGTACGTTCGCGCCGACCTGTGCGGAGAGAAGCGAGCTCTGGACTGTGCCGTGAAGCGAGGACTGTATGTTTATGCTGTTGCGCGATGCGCTCGACGAGCCGCCATTGTTTCCTGAGACACTGCGTACATTTATGGTATTTCCATTGGCGCCAGCGATGGGGGACAGGTCGGTGTCGAGCAAGGTGAGCGTTGCTGTAGATGGCATTGAGAAACGGTCTGAGCTGTTGGGGTAAAGGGTGCCGAGAACGAGAGAGGCGCCGTCGTTTATCGGCGACAGTGAGCTGAGATAGATTTTAAGATATGTTTTCCCATTATTCTCCGTCGCGCCGACATCTGGGGAGTAAACCGATGAATCAACCGGTATCAGCCGCACGTCAGGATATTTGCCGGAGAACTCAAGCTCAAGCTGTACGGCATATACATTCTTTGTACCGTCGAGCCCGTCTATGGTAAGCGCGTACTCACCGTCGTTTCCTGCCTTATAGCGCAGTGTGAAGGAGTCCTCAGCATGGGCTGCGTGGGCCATTGCAAGGCACAGCATCAACAGCGCGAGCAGGGAAATAGAGAGCTTATTTGTTGCTTTTGTCATCGGTTATCCTCCAATTTTATGGTGGGCAGGTCGTCTCCGCCCGGAGAGTGTGTCCAAAGTGTATCCGAAGTGAGCCGGCCGCTGGTTGTATCATTGGGAGCGTCTGAGCGCCACAGCTCCGCTTTGATAAGACTCGGAAGGAGATTGAGTCCATCACAGTGGCTGCTGTCCTGAAGCTCTGCCTCTCTCTGCGTATTGGGAACGAAGATAAAGATTCCGTCGCTTATATCGCTGACGGTGCCGTCAGCAGGAATTTCCGCGAACATCAAGCAGTAGCCGTCAAGGTAACGCTCATCGGTATTGGTTTCGCCTTCAGCGTCCGTGGTGGTGAAAAGGCCCTTTATCTTTGCATAATTATATACAGGGTCTCCGCGGTAGCTGCCGGTAATTATCAACGTGCCTGCTTCGATTACATCGTCCGCCTGGTCCCCATATCGGTAGTCGTCTTGCAGGATTCCAGCAGTACAATCCTCCAAAAATTCAACATTGTCGCCTGGATAGCTTATAAGACGTATATCCTCAAGGGGGATACCATCCGGTATACCGATGATGGTGACAATGTCAGCGTCATAGGTCCATATGCGAGTATCGTCACTGTCCGTGCCGGGCTTTTGGAAGTAGCATACATAGCTGCCATCGTCCGTTGACTGATTCCCCTCACCGAAAACGCCGGAGCGGGCCGTGACATCGGAATTGCCGTCACGGGTGATGCTGACAGTGAACTCTCCGTCAGCCGGCAGCTCGCCGGTAAGCTTGAGGCCGGATACAGCGGTCTGCTCAGTAAAGCGAATCTCCACATCGCCGCTGTCGAGACGCTCTATCTCATACAAATCAGGGTCTATCGTCTTGTCATAGGCTATGCGTATCTCGACGGGATTGGACTCGGCGATAAGATTGCCAAGCGTGTCATAGGCGGCTGCCTTATAGATGTAAGTGCGATTATTTGCCGAACCTATTACATCTGTATAATATTCACTGTTTGTGAAAGCTATCGAAGAGTCGCTGCGGATTATTTCATAGCCCTGCACGTTGCCCGCTATATTTGACGCTATGCTCAGCTTGACGCTGTTCTCGTCCATAACCTCAGCGGTGAGCGATATGGTTCCGGAGGCAGGGGAGAGACCGGAAATCGCGTCGCGCCGGCTTTGATCATTGAGATACCATATAGCCCGATTCTCGGCAGGGTATTTGGAAAGACTATCAAGCACATCGGGACTGAGCTGCATACCCCAGCGCTCGAAAAACTCAGTGAGGTTTCTGTTGGCGATGGCAGAGGCGGTCAGCGCGACTTTGTCATCGTAGCTGCTTGCTCCGCCAAAGTAGGTTCCGGCTTTCCATGCCTTGAAGAAGCGGTTGTAGAAATCCATAGGATTATCAGCGCCGTCATAGGCCAGGTGAAGCTGCCAATACATGCCAAGCTGTACAAAAACATCGTTTGATGCACCGTCCAAACCTTGGGCAGTTTTGGTGAATATGTCATCATATTTGCCACTCTTTTCAAGGCGTGAGGGAAGAATGTTTTCCTTGCCGTCAAATGTCTGGACCATGATGGAATAGATATTGTTGGTTATCTCGGCCTTTTTTAACTTATCCATGTTGTGGCCAATTTCGTGCGCTATTCCCCAACCGAACAGGCTATTGGCGGCATCTCCCTCGGAAAGGGTACTTATGGGACGGCCGCAGACCATACCGCCGCAGGAGCCATAGCCTATGCCGATATGATTGCCGGCAGCATACATGAATGCGCCGGAGAACATCTGCATACAACGTATGTTTTGCCGAGACTGCATTGCGCAGTTTTCATAGGTGCCGTCGATGCCCTGAGTGGTAAGGCAGACATGCATTAAATCTTCCCAGGCGAGTACGTTGTTATAGAGCGTATCAACACATGTGTTGCGATCCTGACCGATGCTGGAAAAGACTGCCGCGGCAGGAATAGACAGCAGCACACGGGGAAGGGACAGTTCGGTGACATTAAGGCATTTTGTCGTTTTGTTTGAATCGTTTACAGATATTGTGCCGGAGTATACATACAGCTCATCCACGTAATTGCCGATGCGTTCGCGCCGTTCACTCTCGCTGAGGTTGTACCAGTCTGAGAGTTCAAGGTAGGGAATATCCGTTGCGCGGCGCAC
Source organism: uncultured Eubacteriales bacterium (assembly GCA_949744165.1). Classification (GTDB taxonomy): domain Bacteria; phylum Bacillota; class Clostridia; order Oscillospirales; family Oscillospiraceae; genus JAMPGF01. Next base: position 3,523 of record CATJWG010000107.1, read on the forward strand.
GTGCAGGCTGATACCATCGGGAGCGGAACCGGAATAAGTGATATACAGGCTTCCGCCGCGCTCGGTGTCCTGACTGCCTATTTTCGGCACCGTGAATACATTGCGTCCATTATTCAACGTTCCGCATTCAGCTATCCATGTCGAGGCTTCTGCATTGTACTGTGTAGCGTAGACCTTTACGCTCTCGCCATTGGGGATGCCCTGTGCGTATATGGTTATATCTTCGCTTGCCTTTGCCGCAACTCCGAGGGGCTGAAGCTCGCTGCCGCCCTGGCCGTAACTGCTGCTGTCGGCCGCAGAGCTTCGCGATTGTATACCTGAGAGTATCACGCCGCTGCTTTGTCCCTTGCTCAGAAGCTCTTTGGCCAGTTCAAGCTCGTCGGCGAGGACGTCAAGATTCAGGTAGTAGTTTCGCTCGCTGCTGTTAAGCCGTGCGGACAGCGATTCTATATCCTGAGCAGTTATGCCTTCAGCCAGCGTGGTATGCAGCTCGTCGGCAAAGAGCGCGTCGATATTACCGGGCAGGCAGCGTTCCGGGTCATAGGTGAGGAATATCAGCTCGGACAGGCTTACGGTGGTATAGTCCTTTTGCTCAAGTGCAACACTTATTTTTATTACATCCTGAACAGGGCCGAAGGGGAGAATACCGAAGCGTGAGCTTGGGGCAGAATTAACATTTGAAATGTTTGGCCAGGTGTGAACGTCCTGTCCGGTTCCGCCGTTGTCTATACCGCCTTTGTCAGGGTCAGGGACCAAGAGGGTGCCGGGTCCGCTCAAATCGTCACCCGCATACCAGACGCGGACGCTGTATGCGCGAAGATTGTTGGGATACCCGCCGTCAAGCCGGGGGACCCAAACGGCGCTGTACAGGTCCACAGGCTGCGTGAAGGTACACACGACATGCTCGTTCCTCCACCAGTTCGCGGCGGTCCAGTGAGTTCTGTAATCACCGTCTATGACGTTGCGCGCGGTGAATGGGGTGTCGTCAGTGTAGGCCGAGGCAAGATAGTTGCCGGCATCTGCGAGTCTGACGTCAGATATTAATGAATTGTCGAGAACTCCCTCAGTGGGGATGCCCTCGGGGCGGACATATTCCACAGCGGCTGGAGTACCAGTGTAAATGCGCGACGCGGCGCTTTTTCCGACGGCATTTCCGGCGATAACATATATGTAATATGTTGTGCCGTTCTCAAGTCCGGGAATGGTGAGAGAAGTGCCGGTGAGCTTGCCGCCGCTCTGAGTATATGAGGAGGCGGGAGCGTTGGCACGGTCGGTGTAGTAAAGCTCGTAGTATATAGCGTTTTTTACTGTTTTCCAAGACACATTCAACGCGCCGTCAAGCTCGGTGACGCTGACCATGTCCGGCATGTCGGGCGCAGAGGCAGGACGGGGGGTGGCTGTTACAGCGGCACAGGGTTTTCCACTCCAGCCGTCAGAAAGCGGGGTGACGGTGAAGCTGTATTCCGTCATGTTATCGAGTCCGGTTATCTCCGCACGCAGCTTATCTACGGTCATTGACTTCGTATCGCCGCCCTCGGGCCAGTAGTCAATCCTAAAGCCGGTTACGTTTGGCAGTTCCCCCCAACGGAGACTGACCATACCGTCTCCGGCAACTGCGGTAAGGCCGCGCACGGTGTCGTTTGGAAGCGTGGGATTTTCCGGAACTATATCCTGTAAAAAGCGCACTGACTCAACTACGGCGTAGTCTCCGCCGGCAGTTTTTGTAATAGTTATAGTAACCTTTTTGACAGCGACACGATTGCCGAGGGAAATAGTTATTACCTTACTGCCGGAGATGCGCGATGTGGCATGTACTCCTTCGGGGAGGCTGGAATCAAAGTCAAACAAAACTTCGCTCCCATCTTCTAATTCAAGCTTGACAGTACCGGTTACAGGGGCATTTGAAGAATCAGGGGAGATTATTTCAATCTCCTCAAGCTCTATGGCTTTTTTCAGGGGGATGGTCAACTTCATCATGTCGTCCGCGTCGGGTTTAATGCTGATAGGCGTATTATCATCTGTAAACAGAGAAAGTATATCCGCAACGGCATCCTCAGGCAGTGCGCTTTCATCCAGCATGGAAGGAAGCATACTGGTGCTGAGCACTTCGGTCCCCCGTGTGCTGTCAGCGGAAGCGGCCATGGTTCGGGTAATATAGGCAAGGTCGATGATGTCAATCTTTCCGTCGCCATTTAAGTCATAATTGGCGATGTCGTCGGGGCTTGTGCTGCCAAGAGCCGCAGACAGAGCTTCTCTGTCATCTTCGTCAACTGTGTTCAGCTCGCTGCTTTTGTAAACATCTCCGAGCGTAAAGCTGGCGTCTCCTGTGCCGAGCAGTACATGCTGCGAAAAATTATCTATTGTAAGCTCTTGGCGGCATGTTACATAGCCATTACCGCTGAAGACAAGCTCGTAATCTCCCTGAGGAAGTCCGCTGACCGTCAAATCAAGATAGCCAGGCAGTGTGCCTCCTCCGAGCGCACCGCCGTCAGCGTTGCGCAGAGAGACCTCGTAGTCATACTTATCGGAGTTGAAGCTGCCTGGCTTGGTCATATCCGCAGTTAAAAGTGACGTTCCGTCATATAACAGTTCGGCCTTTATTTTCCTCTCCTGGAGCTCTGAAAGGCTTTGCGTGTAGTCTATGCGCATGGTTGCCGAAATGCTGCCGGTAACAGAGAGCACCTCAGGGGCAGATGCTCCGTCCTGCGGAGCGGCACTGGCCGGCACGGCGAGTGAAAAGAGCATCAGCGCACATAGCGCTACGGATATTATTCTGACATGAGCTTTCATTGTTCAGTTCCTTTCCATGGAGTAATCTTACATATAAAAAGCATGTGTAAAATATGGCTCGGGTTCATACGGCAAGGCTATCCAGATACCATTTTTTAGATGCTTGAGTATCTGATAGTTTATCAAATTATGTTAACTTTGACAACCGTTTACATGGATTTATTTTGCCGATATTTTGGATTGTTTTTTGTAAATAAAGCACAGTTAGTGAACGTAGCCGTTTTTTTGTACTGGGTAGCGATATTTATCTATTGCGGATTCCGGAAAAACATAGTATAATAAATCAAAATTATGATTTAATAGGGCTATTATCCGCCTGACGGAACAGACAAGGCTTTTTACATAAATGCGCAAGAGGGTGATATTCATGGCTAAAGCTCAGGAATACAAGCAGAAAATACTAATAGCGGATGATTCGGAGATGAACCGTTCTATCCTTATGGACATGCTCGAGGACGCTTATGAGATAATTGAGGCTGAGGACGGCAATGAGGCTGTACGCATACTAAGCCAGCACTCAGAGGAGATTGATCTTGTCCTGCTTGACATAGTTATGCCGAATATGGACGGATTTGGTGTGCTGGATGTAATGAATCAAAACCGCTGGATAGAAGATATTCCGGTTATCATGATTTCTGCCGAAAGCGCACCAGCTAACATTGAACGGGCGTACAACCTTGGAGTGACGGATTTCATAAGCAGGCCCTTTGACGCGCTGATTGTCCACAGGCGAGTGGTAAACACCATACTGCTGTACGCGAAGCAGAAAAAGCTTATCGGACTTGTGGCAGACCAGGTGTACGAAAAAGAGCAGCAGAGCAGTTTGATGATAGACATACTCAGCCATATTGTCGAGTTCAGAAATGGCGAAAGCGGTCAGCATGTGCCTCATGTTCGTACGCTGACAGAGCTGTTGCTGCGCCGCCTGTCACAAAACAGCGACCAGTATGACTTCGGGCGTGCGGAAATAAGCATGATAGGTACGGCCTCGGCCCTGCACGATATCGGCAAGATAGCGATTGCCGAGGAAGTGCTCAACAAGCCCGGCAAGCTCACAGACGAAGAGTATGAGATAATGAAAACGCATTCCATGATAGGTGCGAACATGCTCAAGGACCTGCCGATACACCAGAATGAGCCTTTGGTAAAGACCGCTTATGAAATTTGCCGATGGCATCATGAGCGTTACGACGGTGGAGGCTATCCGGATGGTCTGCGTGGGGACGACATACCAATTTCTGCGCAGATTGTCGCACTGGCGGATGTGTACGACGCGCTGACAAGCGAGCGTGTGTACAAAAAGGCTATTCCGCACGATACGGCGATAGAGATGATAACGCAGGGAAAGTGCGGCTGTTTTAACCCTATGCTGCTGCGTTGTCTGATGGATGTGGCTGACAGCATACAGGAAGAGATGAGCAAGGCATCCTACAGAGTCAGCCGCAACGACCTTCATGTTGTTGCTGAGGAGATGCTTAAGCATGAGGAACTGTCCGCATCTGACCGCACGCTGCGTCTGCTTGAACACGAGCGAATGAAGTACAGCTTTTTTGCCTCGCTTACGGAAGAGATACAATATGAATATACCCTCTCTCCGCCAATGATTACACTCTCGAGCTGGGGCGCGAATAAGCTGGGGCTTCCGGAGATAATTATGGACCCGATGAACGACCAGAAGGCAGTTGGCGTGATTGGGCTTAAGGAGATATACGCTTTTTCCGCCGAGTTGCGCAGTACTACGCCGGAGCGGCCAGTGGTAGAGCATGAGTGCAAGATGAATTTTGACGGCAAGGAGCGCTGGTATAGGATAATTGGCCGTGCAACTTGGTCGGACGACGAACCGCCACGCTATACAGGCTCGATAGGCAAAGCAATAGACATCCACGAGTCACGTATGAAGATGAGCAGCCTTGAGCAGATGGCCTCGCACGATACGCTAACAGGACTTCTCAACCATGCCTATGCAAAAAAACAGATACATGATAGAATAAAGAGCCGGCCACAGGGCAAATTTGCCCTTGCCATAGTAGACATGGACCACTTCAAGAAGGCGAACGACAATTATGGCCATATTTTTGGTGACCGTGTTCTTGAGTACATGGCGGATAATCTGCGCAAAAGCGTGCGTGGCGGAGACATTGTTGCGCGTGTCGGCGGAGATGAATTCCTTATTTTTATGGAGTATAAAGAGGATATTGAGCACGCGCTCGAGCGAATCTTCACTCAGTTGTCTGGACAGTATGAGGATTTCAAGATTTCCGTAAGCGTTGGAGCTGCACTTACCGAGAAGGTGGGTACGGACTACGAAACGCTGTTTCACGCGGCGGATCAGGCTTTATATTTATCCAAGCAATCCGGACGTGGACGTCTGCATTTTTACAACAGTTCGATGAGCGGCGTACTTACGGAGATTTCACCGATAGACAGCGAAGGCATTTAACAAAAATATCAAAAAAAGCGGACGAGGAGGCAAAAAATGAGCTTAAAGAATTGTTATGATGCTCTTGAGGGGAATTTCGAGGAGGTACTTGGACGTTTGCGCAGCGAACGTATGATTCAGAAATTCGTACTTAAATTTCTGGATGATGCCAGCTTTGACAATCTTTGCATAGCATTGAAGGACGGAAACAGCGAGGAGGCTTTTCGTGCTGCCCATACCATAAAGGGCGTGTGTCAGAATCTCAGCTTTACCAAGCTCGGAAAATCAAGCAGTGAGCTGACGGAGGCCTTGCGCAGCGGCCTCAGCAAGCAGGCAGAGAACCTTGCTGAGCAGGTAAAACATGACTATCAGCAGAC
>CATJWG010000108.1 GCA_949744165.1 uncultured Eubacteriales bacterium
CGTGGCGGGCTTGTTGTCGTTCTTGAACTCGTCCGAGGTCCACCATACGGTGTTCTTGGAGTTTTCATCCATCACGATGAACTTGTCCTTGGGCGAGCGTCCCGTATAGATTCCGGTCATCACGTTTACAGCGCCCAGCTCGGTCATCTGCCCCTTTTCATAGCCCTCCAGAGCCGGATCCATCTCCGCCTCAAAAAGCTGTTCGTATGTGGGGTTGTATACAACTTCCTTCACACCGGTAATGCCAAGCTTTTCCAGACCATAAGTTTCCATGTAGCAGTTCCTCCTCATGATATTTTCCCGCGCCCTTATCCATGGCCCCAGGCGCGCAATTTTACTCCTCGACGGGACTTATCTTCCCGTCAAAGCAGAGTATACCATATCTTCCCTTCCATTTCCACGATTTTTTCGCAAATTTTATCCATGTTTTTCTCCGCCTCGCCCCGCGCTTCTGCGCAGCAGCGTTTCATGTGCCGCAGTCATCAGAATCAGCATTGCAAGCAGATACAGCGGGAAAAGTGCAACGTCAATATTCTCGGCAACAAGCCCGAACAGCGGAGGCATAAGACAGGTCCCGACATACGCGCTGGCCATCTGCACGCCGATTAGCGCCTGGGACTTATCCGCACCGAAATGCTCCGGCGTGGAGTGGATTACGCTCGGATATACCGGAGCGCAGCCAAGGCCGACGAGAATCAGCCCCGCCAGCGCGCACGGACTGCCCAGCGGCAGCAGCAGAGCCGCGACTCCCAGCGCAGTAACCGCCTGACCCAGACGCACCATCTGCCTGTCGCTCAGCCTGAGCGTCAAAAATCCGCTGACCGCTCTGCCGGCGGTTATTCCAATGAAAAACAGGCTTGCAAAGCCGGCGGCAGCCTCCGGAGCTATCCCCCTGTGCAGCGTCAGATAGCTGCCGGCCCACAGGCCCGCGGTCTGCTCGAGCGCGCAGTAGCAGAAAAAAGTCAGCATAACGGCCCTGGCGCCGGGTATGGACACAATCTCCCTCAGAGCTATGGCTCTGCCGGTATCCGAGGCGCCCCCGCCCACAGCGCTGCGCTTCCACAGAGGCAGGCTCAGCAGCAGAATCAGCGTCAGCACAATCTGAATAAGCGCCACATACCGGTAGCCAGTGGCCCAGCCCGCACCTCCCGTCAGTGCCAGCCCCATCAGATACGGCCCCAGCGAGGCGCCGACACCCCACATGCAGTGCAGCCAGCTCATGTGCCGGCTTGCGTAGTGCAGAGCGACATAGTTGTTGAGAGCCGCGTCCACGCTGCCGGCGCCCAAGCCATAGGGTACCGCCCACAGGCACAGCAGAAAAAACGAATTGCTTATCGAAAATCCAAACAGCGCCAGCGCCGTCATTCCCACGCTTATTGCCGTCACGAGCCCCGCACCGAGCTTCCTCGTCAGCCGGTCGCTCATAAGGCTCGAAATCACGGTTCCCAAAGCGATTATCATGGATATTATTCCCGCCCGTGATACCGGCACGCCAAACTGTATGTACATCGACGGCCAAGCCGAGCCCAGCAGGGAATCCGGCAATCCCAGGCTGATAAAAGCCAAATAGATAATCGTCAAAAGAAGCTGCATCATTTATTGAATTCCTCCTTGCTTTTTGATATGATTATATCATCAAGAAGGATGGACAGTTAGGATAAAACCGGTCAAATTATAGGATAAAACCGTCAAAACATGGGGGTAAATAAAATGGTTGAAAATGAATGCTCCCTGCGCCGCGGCGCTCTTTTCCGCGAGCTTTCCCAGCACGGCAGCGCCCTGTTTCCCCTCTCCTGCTATGACGAGGACCTGACAAGCCAGCGGGTGTGCTGGCACTGGCATGACGACTTTGAGATTGCATTCATATATGAGGGCAAGTGCGCCGTCTCGGTCGAAGGCGGCAGCTTCACTCTTGGCACCGGAGAGGGAGTTTTCATCAACGCCGGAGCACTGCATGAGCTGGGCGCGGCTTCCTCTGTCTGCCGGCTGCGCTCGCTGGTTTTTTCTCCGCGGCTAATTGGCGGCGTGGACAGCATTTTCTATCAGAGCTACGCTCTGCCGCTGCTGTCGGACAGCTCCTGCCGCTGTGTCCGGCTCAACACCAGCACGGACTGGCAGCGTGGCTCGCTTGAGCTGGCAAAAAGCGCATGGAGCGCCTGCGCGGACGAGCCGTACGGCTATGAGCTTGAGGCTCGATACATGCTCTCCCGTTTTGTCCTTGAGCTGCTCAAGCATGGCCGCACGGCTTCCACGCCGTCAGAGAAAGCGCGGCGCGACGCGCAACGGGCCAAGACCATGCTGCAATACATACACGAGCACTACGCCGACGGACTGACCGCCGACGATATTGCCCGCAGCGCCAGCATCAGCCAGAGCGAGTGCCTGCGCTGCTTCCGCTCCGTTCTGGGCGTCACGCCGGTGGCATATGTCCGCCAGCTTCGCCTTCAGCGCGCGGCCGAGCTTCTCACCGGCACAAACGAGAAAATATCCGAGATTGCATCCCGCTGCGGCTTTGACGACACGAGTCACTTCTCCCGTATCTTTCGCCATTGGAGCGGGTGCTGTCCCGCCTCCTACAGAGCAGAACACTCCCCTTCCCAGTCCCGCGGCTGATTCGGTCCAAGTCATCCTCTCCGCCCAAATGTTACAAACGTGCTATACAAATATATTTTACTACATTTTCTTTCCATTATCAAGAGCTTTTGTCAATTTTATAACGTTTTTTGCGTCATATAAAAGCACGGGTCAGCATGAAGCCGACCCGTGTCTTTATCTCTCGCTCCATTTTTCCCTGTTGCTGTTTGACCACACCACCATGTTTCTTCCGAGGTGCTTTGCGTCATAGAGCATACCATCGGCCAGCTTCAGGCAGGCATCATAGCTGTCTCCGTGGCGCGGCAGGACCGTTATGCCGCCTACGCTGATGGTTACCCACTCGCTTACGCCTGGGTCATGCGGTATGTGCAGCTCCTCAACCGCCTGGCGTATCGTCTTCATAAGCTCAAACGCCGAACGGGCATCACTGCCCACCGAAACGCCGACAAACTCCTCTCCTCCGTAGCGGGCGAAGAAATCGGTTGAGCGCCGAAAATAGTTTGCAACAGTCTTTGCAACGCGGGATATCACCTCATCCCCCGCCGGATGCCCGAAAGCGTCGTTATATGCCTTGAACTTGTCTATATCAAACATGCACACCGAAAACGGCAGCTCAAAGCGCATAGCCTCGCGCCAGCGGGAGATGCTCTCCTCCTCATAGCGCCGGCGGTTCGCCACGCCCGTGAGCTCGTCAACCATCGCCTGCTTTCGGAACTGCATCTGATATCGGTGGAGCTGAATGTGCGTGTTCACACGCGCTTTTATTATCACGGGGCTGAACGGCTTGGTCACATAGTCCACCGCGCCGAGCAAAAGTCCCCGCTCCTCATACTGTACGTCCGAAAGACTCGTAAGCAAAATAACGGGTATGTATTTCGTCAGCTCTGTCGCTTTCAGCTCCCGCAGGAGGGTAAAGCCATCCATTTCCGGCATTATCACGTCAAGCAGAATAAGCGAATAAATTCCCTTTTTTGCCTCCTCAAGCCCTTCGTGGGATGTGTGACGGGCTGTGAGCTCATAGTCATTGCCAAGAATCGAACTGAGAAACTGTGTCTGTACAGGGCTGTCATCTATCACCAGTATCTTTTCCATTTGCTGTCTCTCACTCTCTCTGTTATCCTGTCTGTACGCCTCATCTCTGCTCGCGCCATCTTCCTCCGATGTCCTGAGCTACGTAAACCGCAGTTTTCGGCATGTCATACGCTCCGGAGCGCGCAAGCATCACCGTGGCCCGCACCCAGCTCCACGAATCCATGCCCTTATCCGGCTCATCCGCCAGCTTGCGGTATTCCACCGCCAGATAAGGCTGCCACCAGCGCAGCTTCTGCACCATGTTCTCCGCGTTCATCACCTTAAGGTACTCCTCCCTGTCGTCAGGGTGGATAAAGTGATTGGCATAAATCTGAAGCGCCGCGGAGCAGCTGACCTCGTCGCCGAGCACATCGCCTACCCGTCTCTGCTGAGTCACCGTCCGGAAGGAATCGCGCTCCAGGTCCACATAGTACGTGGCGAAAAACAGGCTGCTGAGGCTCCCTATTATGTATGCGCGCTCCTCAAGCGCCTTGTTGCTTGACTCCTCCCTGCTCTTTTCGCGGGTAACGTCCTGCCCGAGAATGTTCGCCACCACTCGGTCCCCGCTGCGTGTGTATATTACGCGCAACTCTATCCATCGCACGGGCTCTCCTCGCTGACGGTAAACACAAACCTCCTCGGAATAGTCCTGAATCTGCTGCGCCTTTTCACGCAGGTGCTCAAGAGACAGCGTTTCGCCGAAGTTCTTCGCGTCGTCGGGGTGGACATAGCCGTTCAGCGCCTTTTCAATGTACGACGAATAATCGCCCACAACGACAGTATCCTGATGTGCGCCGGTGCCTAAGCTTATGCGTTCACACACGCCTGTATCAAGATAAACAGTATTCATCATCTTAAAACGCGCGCGGAGCACCGAGGCCATCTGCGCCTCGCGCCGTTCCTGCTCCGAGCTGCTCTCGGAACCGGCGTTTCGCATGTCACCCTTATGCGGGGCAACCGTAACCACAAACGCGGGTGTTGTCCCCTCCCAAAGTGTTTTTACAGCCGTGATGTCCGCCGTTCCCGCAAAGCTTTCGCCGTATACAGCGGCACCGGCGCTTCCGTCTTCCTCCGCTTTTTTCAGCGGGCAGGCGCCGCATGAGCCTCCCCACAGCCCGCCGCAAGGCATCCCCAGACGTATTTGCGGCGCGAGCTGCCGTATGCGCTGATTAAAATAGAGGACCGCGCGATCCTCCTGACGTACAACGTAAATTCCCGTTTCCGGTATGGCGTTAAGTATTCGTTCATAGTCCCTGCTTTCCAATTTATTCCTCCCTGCGGTCTTGATATATTCCGCAAACAATAAAAGAATAATTTTTAATACTATAACATACCTGCGGGCGCAAATCAATCCGGATATTGGTCTTTCGCAACATTTTTCTTTACGCCTGCGGTTCGTATACCCACATCCAAAAGCCTGGGACCACCCAACAGTAAGCGGAGACCGGGATTTATGCCCCGCCCTCCGCTTAATTGTGGTTTATTTGTTTTCCATATGGTTCAGCTCACATACGTCATTACCTGCGCAAGCCGTGTGAAAATAACGCCGAGAGCGTGCGCTCCGGCATCGGGATGCCCGAGGCTTCTTTTGCCCACAGTGCCCGCACGTCCCATTCTTGCCATGATTTTTTCTGTCTCAGCCGCTCCGCGTACAGCCGCGGCGGCCGCGGCTGTAAAGGCGGCCTGATACGTTTCCGCTTTATTTGCACTGTCGGTCCAGCAGTCCGCGCAGGGCGCCAGAGCGTCAATCAGCGTTTTGTCTCCCACAACGGCGCCGCGTCCAAAGGAATATTCGCCCGTCTTTTGAATACCGCGCACGGCGGCCCGCATCAGTTCGGAGAATTGACCTATGTCAAGCTCTACCGCCTCTCCCGCCGCTCTTGCCGCAGCACGGAAAGCCGAGCCCCATATAGGGCCGGACGCGCCGCCGCAGTACTCCATTATAATCATCGAGCATGCGTCAAGAAATTGTCCGATGCTCCCGCAGCTGTCGCGTTTGAGCTCTCCCCACTCGGCTTGGAGCCGGCGGAAGCCCTTTGCGATGCTCATGCCGAAGTCTCCGTCACCGGCAAAGGAGTCCAGCTCACAGAATGGAACCTCATTTTCAATAACGATTTTGCTCATGGAGCCAACCAGGTACACAATATTTTCAAGCGTCAGCTTTTCTCCTCTGATAACAGAATCTTTTTCGTCCAATTCCATTCCAGTTTGTCCACAGCAGGGAGTTTCCGGCTTTTCCGCAGCAGGGTACGCAGGCCGGCTGGGTCCGTCTATATGCAGCGCAGGAGTATCGGCCCTGTCCAAGAGCAGGGACTTAAGCTCCTCGTCCAGCTTCATAACCGACACTGACGCGCCCGCCATGTCCAGACTTGTCATATAATTTCCGACAAGTATACGCTCAATCTGTATTCCTCGGCGGCACAGCTCCTTTGCAACGGAGTTATTGAGCAGATACAGCTCCTGAAGCGGAGTTGCCCCAAACCCGTTTATGAGAAGGGCAACCTCCGCTCCGGATTCGGACGGCAGCCCAAGGCTCTCAAGAATGGCCGGAACCATGCACGCGGCAAGGGCGTCGGCGTCCATCAGCTTACGCTTTTCAATTCCCGGCTCTCCGTGGATTCCAACGCCGTATTCGATCTCGTCGTCCATCAGAGCAAAAGTCGGACTGCCTTTGGCGGGCACGGTGCAGGAGCTCAGCGCAAAGCCGATGCTGCGCACGTTCGCGGCCGCTTTTTCAGCCGCCGCCTTGACCTGTGGCAGCGACATACCGCGTTCCGCCGCAGCTCCGGCAATTTTGTGTACAAGCATGGTGCCTGCCACGCCGCGCCGCCCCACGGTGTAGAGGCTGTCCTGTACGGCTATGTCGTCATCCACCTTTACAAAGTCTGCCTCTATTCCGTCCTCCTGCGCCAGATGCGCGGCATTTTTGAAGTTCATCATATCGCCGCTGTAGTTTTTTATTATGAGCAGTGTTCCGCGCCTGCCGGCCGTCTGCCTGATTGCCTGATAAACCTGAATCTGGGACGGAGAGGCAAACACATCTCCGCACACGGCCGCGTCGAGCATTCCCTGACCAACGAATCCGACGTGGGCGGGTTCGTGTCCGCTTCCGCCGCCGCTTATGAGCGTTACCTTCTCCGGATTCAGATTCCTTCTTTTTATCACCTTGTATTTGCTTATCAGCTCCAGCTCAGGGTGCGCCGCGGCAATTCCGGCACACATCTCCGCCACTACGTTCTCCGGACGGTTTATGATTTTCTTCATTTTCCCCACGCCTCTTTGTACGCTCTGCCGGTTTTGTCCGCAACAAGTATGGCAGAGGCAACCATCTGCTCCGTCACCTCAAAGGGCATCGCATGTATGGACTCCTCGGCAATGCAGGCCTTGGCCGCTACCGCGGCCAGCTCATCCGGGCTTACGGACGTTACTCCGATGTCCTCAAGGCATACCGGCAGTCCCACCTTCATGCAAAACTCCAGAACCTCGTTCAGCTCCTGAGTTGACGCATTTTCAAGCACAAGCTGCACTATGGTGCCGAATGCCACCTTTTCTCCGTGATAGTAGTGGTGGGAGCCCGGCAAAATTGTCAGGCCATCATGGATGGCGTGAGCACCGCCAAGTCCAGCGCTTTCAAAGCCAATACCGGACAGGAGAATGTTGGCCTCAATAATATTCTCCAGTGCCGGCGTGACCTGGTTGCAGTCACAGGCCTGCTTGGCCTTTTCACCGTCCGCCAGGAGTGTTTCATAGCACAGCTTTGCAAAAGCCAGCGCCGCGTTGGTTCCCTTCGCGCCTGGGCACAATCCCTCTCTGACCCCGCAGGGCAGACCCGCATTGACATTTGAGTAAGAGCTGGCCGTTGCTCTGGCCTCAAAATAGGTGGACAATGCATCTCCCATTCCCGAAACAAGGAAACGAGTCGGAGCATTCGCGATTACCGTTGTATCAATCAGTATCACGCTCGGGCTCTGTACAAAATAGGCATAGTCGTCAAACGCACCGTCAGGCGTGTAGAGAACCGCAGAGTGGCTGGTTGGCGCGTCGGTTGCCGCGATGGTCGGAACAATGATAACAGCCCTGCCCTCGGCAACACACTTAGCCGTATCAATCGCCTTTCCCCCGCCAAGACCGATGGTGCAGTCGCAACTGTGCTCGGCCGCAAGCGCTTTCAGCCTTGCAATTTCCTCACGTGAACACTCGCCGGCAAAATTGCTCTCAACAAAGGTAATACCGTATTTTTCTGCTGTCGCCTCAAGCTGTGCGCTGACTCGCTTCAAATCGTCCGGCTGGGCAATCAGAAGGGCTGAGCTGCCAAATGTTTTGACGAAATAGCCCAGGTTCAGCAGCTCGTTTTCACCCTGTACATATTTGGGTGGACAAATAAATGCTTTTCTCATAATTTTACCCTCCATTAATTTTTATGCTTAAAGTATAAATGATTAAATAGAAAATAGCATTAAACTCAAATGACAATTTATTATAATAATAAGTTGTCATTTATTGCTCTGATTATTCTAAATTGCAAAATTGTCTCATATTTTTATTTAAAAAATATAAAGCACAATATATAAAAATATATTGTGCTTTTACAAATAAATGTGTATAATATAAATAAACAAAAACACTTTTTTAGATAAGGCGGCAAAGCATGCACAACACCACTCAAAAACTTGAAATGATTTTTAATATTTCAAAATGGCAAAATGTTCAGGATCAATTGGCCGAGATGACAAGGCTCGCAATAATCACAACGGACTACCGCGGCATTCCGATAACTGAGCACAGCTGCTGCCGTCCCTTCTGCCGGCTCGTGCGCAGCGATACATACCTTTCAAAATGCTGCCAGCGCTGCGACTCGATTGCGGGACTTGAGGCTGTGAGAACAAACCGCCCCTTCATTTACCGCTGCCATTTTGACATTGTGGACATTGCGATTCCCATCATTGTGGACGATTGCTATGTCGGGGCTGTGATGGCAGGACAGATACATGTTCAGGATGAATCAGAAGGCGCGGGACTCGAACAACTTATTTCCTCTATCAAAAACAGCCGCGCCACCCAGTTCATGCATGAGCACATCCAGCTTTACCGTAATATTCCTCAGCTTACATGGGATGACCTTCTGCGCGCTTCTCAGTTGCTGTTTGAGCTAAGCAATTACGTTGTGTCCGAAGCAATGCTTCGGAATGCGAAAATTGAAGCACGGTCGTCTCAGGCACAGCAGTCACGACTTTCTCCATCTGATTCCATCACCAGCTCCGAGTCAAGCAGTCCGCAGCCGAATTTAGACTACCCCGTGCCGGGGTACACAGTCCTGGAACCCGCGTTCAGATATATTTACTCTCACAAAAACGAGTCCTTCTCTCAAAAACAGATGGCCAGGCTTTGTCATCTCAGCCCAAGCTATTTCAGCCGGCTTTGGGCTGATGAGACAAAGGAAAGCTTCTCTCAATACATCGTGCGGCTTAAAATAGAATGGGCTAAGAGGCTTCTTGAGGACACTGAGCAGTCTGTTACCGAGGTCAGCGAAAATCTTGGCTTCAGTTCGCCGGGATATTTTATCAAGACCTTTAAGAAAAGTGAACGCATCACCCCCCTGCTCTATCGCAAATATTGCAGAAACGTCAAGCGCGGGCGCTGAATCCAAAAACAGTTTTTAACATTTGCCCTGTCCTTCCATTTTGTATCTGGTTATTTCCACCAACAGCTTTATTCTGAACATGGAATCATCAAAATCAAGCCCAAAAAGTTCTTCTATTTTTGTGATATGATAAATCACGGTGTTTCTGTGCAAATGCAGTCTGGCCCCCGCTTCCGTCGCCCTGCGCTCGCAGAGCAGATATGTTGCTAAAAGCTGTACATAGCTGGTGTTGTTCGCCTTATCGTAATTATCTATGGACCGTACCGCCTTTGCTGCTGCCGTGTTATCATAAATCCGTACGTCCTCTATGTCATCCGCTTGGCAAATGATATGCCGAAGGTAACACTCCTCAAATTCTCTTACCGGAAAATCACCGGCTGATTGAAGCGAAACGTCCATTTCCGGCGTACGCAACGCGGTTTCCGCCTGTATATACGCACAGCGAAACCCTGTCAGACTGTCAAATCGATTGCTTACACCGACAGCTTGAACAGAACCGTTCGTGCTTGCCCTTATAATTTCAATATTGTCCCTAAGGCGCTGCTCGCATTCATCGGGGCCATCAAAAATATTGAGTACAATAATCGACCCGCAATATAGCGTTACTCTGCTGTCAGGGATGTTTCGGGATAGATTCAACACAATGTAGGCGGGCGACTGCACTGGCTGTTCGAGCAGTTCAATTTTATAAATGTTGAAAAGGCCCTCCACGGCGAGCTCTGCTCTGGCAGCTTTTTTTCCCATTTCATCTGAGCTATCCATATCGCCATTCAAAAGCGAGTTGACCAGCAGGTCAAACGCAGAGTGCTTTCCGTTATGCGGGTATCCCCTTTTGACATACAGTGCAATATAGCTGTTGAAGATACGGAAAAGGTCCAGCAAACCATCGCTTGCCTCGCGGTAATTGCAAAGCATCATCACGCTGGCCGACAGTATGCCGTGATACCTATGCGCCTTTTGAGCAGTTACAAATTTCGAAGTGTACAAATCACGATTTACCACAATATCATTTGGTGAATCCGTCTCCTGAAACCTGTTGTACTGCTGAAGCCTGGCCATGGCTTCCTCTGAGTGATAACCTTTATTAATCAGATACGCATTCATTTCGTCTGTCGGCAAATGCCCGTGGGAATAAGCAAGCAATTTGAATGCGGAGTCGGTTACCGTTATTGTGTTTCCCAGAACGTCCTCGCTAAGGTCCACAAGCGCTTGTACCCCATCACCCTCCAGTACAGATTGCTGCATATCCACAATCCATCGGTTCAAACGGATGTATGTGTTTACAGTAACCGCGGCAATACGCTCCAGCCGGCTCTCCGTCTCAGCAACAGCTATGCAGTTCGGCGAAACTATGGAGCCGGCGGCGTCTTCGGAATATGGGCAGAAGAAATAGAGCTGTTCGCCGCAAGACAGCTGACAGGCCGTTTTCAAGTCTGCAATGTAAAGTGTGCTGCCAGACAGGCCGGATGAATCCCCCGAATAAATTTCCACAGACTTAAATTCACGGTTTTTCCCCGCGGAGTAATCGGTCAATCTGACCGGCAGTTCGTCAAGCAAAATCTGATAAGTGATTTCCATCGCAATTCATCCATTAAGAAAAGTCGTCAAATTTTTCATTTTCCCCGTTCTGCTTCCACGCCTTTCGGAAAGCAAACGGAGTAACGCCAACAACCGCCTTAAACTGCTGGTTAAGCGCTGTACTGCTTTTGAATCCGCATTGCTCGGCAATTTCCTCCAGTGTAATCTCGGTTTTCGCAAGGAGCCTTTTCGCCAGTCGTATTTGGTGTGCAAGAATAAACTCGGAAAAACCTACCCCCAGAAAATCCTGAATAAGCCGCTGGCACTGTCTCGGAGAATAATTGAGCGCGGCGGCAACATCATTGAGCGTGATTCCCTCTGTAAAATGGTCGCGCATATAGTAAACCATTTTCATCGCGCTGTATATCATTTCGTCCTCCGGGCATCCATTGTCGGGCTTGTCCTTGTCAAGTCCGGTCAAAAGCTGAAAGGCGCTTACAAGATAATTGGACATGCAGTTTTTGAAATGCACGAAATCGCCCGGTACAGAGCTTTCCTTAAAGGCCAACGCATTATATAGAAAGTTTTCACAGTCAAAGCAATCGTCTGCCGAGAGAAAAGCAGCCCTCGTCAGCGTTTGCAGCAATCTCTCCTCTGCGCTGATAATATTTCCGGTAATCTTATCAGAGGTGCGAATCGGCGAAATTTCAAAGGAAACATTGGCCACGGTCAGCGGCGCTTCGGCGTCGCTGATAATTCTGTGGGTTACCTTGGAATTTATAAAGCTGAGCGAGCCTCTTCTTATCGGCACAAGCTCCTCTCCGACTTTAATCGACCCGCTTCCGGAAAACACATAGCTTATATCCATAAAGCTGTGCGAGTGGTCAAAATTCAGAATTGAAATACCGTACATCGGAAACATTTGAAGCAAAGTTACCCGTGCGCTCTCCCAGAAAAAGTTCACCGGCATGGAGTAGGCGCGGAAATGCGTCGGATCATCGATTGAAGCAAATTCGAGATGCGGGAATTCTTTAAAAGCCGCCATATTTTCACCTCCGAAAACACGCAAATATTATTGTTACAATAATCATTATTAATATATTTATGATAAATAAATTTTAAAAGAAAATCTTCATAAATAGCGTCGTTTTTTTTTGAAAAACGACGCTATTTCACTTCTCAGCTTCTAATATTCCGTATTATTCCTTCCGTGGCTCAGACTATCGGGACGACAAAATTACATCAAACATGGCATCTTAAAAAAAGAATGGATAAAATCACAAAAAACGAAGCTCTAAATCATATGAATTTCTCTATTTTTTGTAGAAAACATCTATATAATCACCATTGCTGTAGGAAAACACTATAAAGGCCAAAGTTGATTTTACGAAATACCGATGACTTTTAATGCAAGTGATGCTATCTTAAAAGCATAGTGTACAGCTTTGATGAGAGGTGATAAGGATTTGTTTGTGAAATATGCCCAGCAAATACAAGTAAAATGAAAAGGAGTGTGTTTTGTTAGTATGAAATATCCAGGCTTTCTCAGAAAAGCAAACGGAGGATTGGCTTTCTTTGCGGGCTGCCTGATATTCCTTATCGGCATTTTCGCCGTGCTTGAGGCAATACTGCGCGGTTTTTTCGATTCCCCAACCAAGTGGACGCTGAACCTTTCGAGTTATATGCTAATTTACGTAGTATTTTTAGCCAGTCCATATGCTTTTGAAACCCACGGACACGTTTTTGTAGACCTGTTCAGGGACCTCATGGACAAGGCTGCACCGTCAAGGATACCGAGAAAGATATCCGCCGTCTGCGGATATCTGGTTGCAATCGTTTTTGTCGGCTCCATTCTTTATGCGGGCTGGAAGCTTGTTCTGAAAGCGTTTAAGTTTTCCACGCTCACCACAACCACAATTCCCATTCCGCTGTGGATACTTCAGATTGTAATTGTAATTGGATGTGTTCTAATGCTGCTTACGTTGATTTTTATCATACTCGATATCATCTCCGGAAGCGAAGAATTTATTTAAGGGAGGCGCTGAACAATGGGCTTGACTCTTACCTTCATGATTATAATTCTTCTCATTTCAATTTTCATCGGCGCCCCCGTCTCCTGCGCCATAGGATTCACCGGCGTGCTGTGCATGCTTGTTTATATGGGGCCAAATTTCCTGTCGCAGTTTGGTACGATTGCGTATCAGCAGGGCACAAGCATTAACCAGCTTGTCTGTCCCTTGTTTATTCTCATGTCCGAATTCCTCGCACGCGGCGGAATAGCCGAGGACCTGTATGCAGTGCTCAACAAATATCTGCGCC
>CATJWG010000109.1 GCA_949744165.1 uncultured Eubacteriales bacterium
AAGGAAGGGAGTGAGTCCGATGATCTGTTTGCGCCGGACCCAAGGGGACTTGAGGAACCGGAGGTGGTAAGAGGTTAGTGGAAGGCAGAAATTTATAGCGATTTCCTCCAAATCTGACGCAATGCGGCGAGATTTTCTTCTCCCCGGCCTTAAATGAGACAGTTCCGATGCAGAGGCGTGCGGAAAAACGGCTGCTGAGTTTGAGAGTGAGAATGTTGCGGCAGGTCAGAAATAATTGAATAGGGAGGTCGATAGTGTGAGTGAACCGACCCAGGCTGAGTAACCCCTTGTTCCGTTGGAACAGGGGGTTACGTTTTTTTGCAAAAGCGGCGGAGCCACTTTTGCGGGAAAGCCTCGCCTCGCTTCGCTCTGCGCCTCACCGCCTTTCGGGTGGCTCGACGCTCACTCCGCGAAAAGAGTTTTCCGAGGCGTATGCCCTCGGAAAAACGACTTAACTTTATTTTGCCGCTAACAAATTCTAATATCTACAAGGTTTTTGACAGTCTGTGTCAAAAAAGCGGCCGGAGGCCGCTTTTTGTTTGCCCTTATTTCGCCTCGAGCTTTTCCGCTATCATCACCCTTCCGTCCGCGACGGACAGCCGGCCCTCGCAGTACAGCGCCACAGCCCGGGGCAGTACAATCCACTCGCCTTGGCGCATTATCCGCTCCTGAAGCGATACCATGCTGTCGCCCGGCAGCACCTCAACGGGCTGCTGGAGAATAACCGGACCACAGCCGTTGTCCTCCTCAGTCATGAAATACGCCGTCGCACCCGTCCAGCGCAGGCCGAGTCTTATCGTCTGCTCCAGCGCCTTCACCGGCTCAAAGCCGCCATCGCAGAAGGCTGGAAACAGCGCCGGCTGCACGGCTATGACGCGGCCGCGGTAAAAGTGGAGAATAGGGTAATTGAGTTTTTCGGCAAAGCCTGCGGTCACCACAAGGTCGGTGTCCAGGTCGCGCAGCTTGTTGAGCAGCGCGTTGCAGAATGATGCGTGGTTGGGAAAAAGCTCCCGTGCCACAACATATGCCGGTATGCCGGCCGAGCGCGCGCGGTCCAGCGCGTGGGCCTCAGAAACCGAAGATATAACCGCGCCTATCTCCATATTCGGTGTCTCGCGGAAATGGTAGGCATCCAATATCGCCTGCAAATTCGCTCCTCCGCCGGAGACCAGAACCGATACTCGAGCCATCTTTTTCTCCTTGACCCTTTTTATTTTTCCAGAAGCCTACGCGCGGCCCCGGTATTACGGCTTTCCACGCTTTTGAGCTGCTCCGCTGCGGCACAAAGCTCCGCTTTGTTCGCGCGCATGGCGTTGTCTATAAGCTGTCTGAGGCTCTCCTCAGTCAAATCCTCGAGCGGAACATAATTCTTCTGCCCGATATAGTCGAGAAACGACGAGACCTTTGGGTCATAGGATACGCCGGCTATCGGCACAGCCTGCGACGCGGCAAAAATGAGCCCGTGTAGCCGTATGGACACCAGCGCGCGCATACGCGAAATTATCCCCACGGTCAGCGCCGTCGGCATCGGCTCGCTCAGCACAAAATGCGGCGCACTCATAAACTCCGCCGCGGCCTCTCCCGCCGCGCCGTCACTGCGCAGATTTACGGATAAAAACAGAGGCGTAAGGCCATAATTTTCATAGGCATAATCCGCCGCGCGGGCAAAGCAGCACGCCCGCTCGGAAAAGCCCGGCCAGTCGCGCAGGCAAAAGCATATGTACTGTCCCTCGGGATTTAGTCCTAATTCGCGCATTTTCGCATCAACAAGCTCCGGCTCCGCTCCCGAGAGCGTCAGCGCCGGGTCCGAAGCCACGACGGTCTCCGGCTTCGTCACCCCGAAGGCCCTGAGCTCAGCTAAGCTGTTTTCCTCACGCAGGGTAATTGCGTCAACATATCGGTTTATAACCCAGCCGGTGAGCGCGCGGTTGAGCCCGCGGCCCACGGGACCTATTCCGCAGCCGTACATCAGCACGCGGCAGCCGCGGCGCTTGGCCGCGGCGAGGGTGTACAGGTAATACCACAGGCTGCGCGAGCTTGTCACGTCCTGAATGAGACTCCCCCCGCCGTTTATGTACAGCCGGCAGCTTTTCATAACGCGCAGGAAGCCGAAAAGGTCGAACATGTGCAGGGAGTTTACTCTATGCTTTCGCGCTGTGGCCTGGGGCGTTCGGGAGAGCACCGTTATCGTCATGTCGGGGTCTATAGAGCGCATTTCGCTCACCACGGCCTCAAGTATCGCCTCATCGCCGGCGTTGCTCATGCCGTAGGCTCCGCATATCAGCACGCCGGAGCGCCTATTCTCTTTTTGCCCGCGCTTAGCCAAACGACAAGTCTCCCTTGCAAAAGTCTATGAAATATTATACAATGGACTTTATAAAAGGTCAAGCCGTAAACTACATGGCAAATTCAAGGCACCTGGACCAACCGCGGTATACGGGAGGGGCGGCAATAAATGAAAAAAATAGCAATATTTCAAAGTGACTTTCGCGTCGGCGGAATACAGAAGGCTCTGATAAACGTACTTAACGGAATTGACTACGAGAAATGCGCGGTGGACGTTTATTACTTCGACCCCGGAAGCTTTTTTGAGCTGCCGGAGCACAGGAACCTGCGCTTCATCGCCTGCCGCCCCTACCCGTATTTTAACCGTATGGTATATTTCAGTCTGCTGCGCCGTATCGCGCCGAAGGTACAGTGCAATACGCAGTACGACGTGGCGGTGGACTTCAACAGCTATCGCAGCGAGTGCGCGATAGGCGCGCTGTCGGTGCCGGCGAAAAAGCGCGTGATGTGGCTGCACAACGACATTGAAATTAAGCTGCGCAACGAGCCGAAATACAAGGTACTCTGGCACTTTTTCAAGGGCAAGTTCAAATATTTCGATGAGTTTGCCGCCGTCTCCCCCGGCATAATAGACGGCTTTCGCCGCGTAACCGGCATCACGGACAAGAAGATAACCCCCGTTTCCAACCATATCGACACCGCGGAAATTTTCCACAAGGCGGCTGAGCCGGTTTCCCTGACGGTGGACCCCGCGTGCTATAACCTGTGCACCATGGGCCGGCTGTGCCACCAGAAGGGTTACGACATTTTGCTCGACCACATGGCGAAGGTCTACCGCGCCAGGCCCGACATGCGCCTTTACATGCTCGGCGACGGTCCGGACAGGGAAAAGCTCAAAGAGCAGATACAGCGCCTTGGTCTCGGCGGCTGCGTCACCATGCTCGGCAACCAGTCCAACCCCTTCCCCTATCTGGAGAAGATGGACGGCTTTGTGCTCACCAGCCGCTACGAGGGGCAGGGCATAGTTATATGGGAGGCAAAGACCTTAGGGCTGGAGCTGTTTATCAGCAAAAATCTTGAGCCCTACAACCCCGGCATCGCGGGCTGCGACGACATTGCGCAGGCGCTTATCTCTGCAAAGCGGCGGGAAAAGGTTCGGGACGACCTGCATGAGTACAATGAGGAGATTGACCGGAGGCTGGCAGAGGTTTTGGAATTGGAATAACTCAATGACGCACACTGACCGCCGCAGGCGGCGGCAACGGGCCCACGCAGTACGTGACAGCTACCACGAGAGCGAGGATGAATCTGTACAATGACAAACATCTACTTAATCCGCCACGCAGAGGCGGAGGGGAACATATACCGCCGCGCCCACGGATGGTACGACGGGAGGATAAGCGCTAAGGGACGTCGGCAGATTGACGCGCTGGCGGAGCGCTTTCGCAATGTGCACCTTGACGCGCTGTATTGCAGCGGACTTATCCGCACGCGCCAGACTGCGGGGGCGATTTTGAAATACCACGCTTTGGAGCTTGTTGACGAGCCGGGGCTGCGGGAGATAAGCGTAGGCGCCTGGGAGGACATGCCCTGGGGCAACCTGACGTACCTCTATCCCGAGGCCATGAGCGCCTTCAACGACGACCCCGACCGCTGGACGGCCCCCGGCGCGGAGACCTTTCCCGAGGTGCGGCGCAGAATAAAAGCTGCGGTATTGGACATTGCCTCACGCCATCTGGGGCAAAGCGTGGCCTGCGTCAGCCACGGCATGGCAATACGCGCACTGGTGAGCGAGCTGCTGGGCGTTCAGTCACACGAGATACATAAGGTCCCCCACGGGGACAACACAAGCGTCACGCTTCTGCATGTTGACGGTGGGGAGATAGGCGTGGAATACTTCAACGACAACGGTCATCTGCCCGAGAGCCTGAGCACCTTCTCCCGCCAGAGCTGGTGGAGAAAGGCCGGCAGCGTTGACGACGGCAACCTCCGCTTTGAGCCGCTGGACCCAAACGCAGAGCCGGAGCTGTATACAAGCCTGTACGAAAAGACCTGGCTCGACGTGCACGGCACGCTCGACGGCTTTGACCCCGATGTGTGTCTTGAGGGAGCAAAGCGCCATTTTGCGGCCAATCCGCAGGCGGTAGTAAAGGCAATAAAGTCAGGCCGCGTGATAGGCGTGACCGAGCTGGACACCGAGCGTATGGCGGGACATGGCACAGGCTGGATAAGCCTGTGCTACATCGAGCCCGGCGAGCGCCGCCGGCTTTTGGGCGTGCAGCTTTTAGGCCACGCGGTGTCGCTTTACCGCGCCATGGGCCGCCGCGCGCTGCGCCTGAGCGTTTACGAGGGTAACTCGAACGCGATTGCGTTTTATTCCGAGTACGATTTCAGGGCCGCGGGCACGACCGAGGGCGCGCTGGGTCCGCTGTTGATAATGGAAAAGGATCTGAGCTGATATGAAAGCGCGGGTAAAAAGGCTGTGTCTGCCGCTGGGAAAGCGCATACTGGCCGTGTCGGACATCCACGGCAATCTGCCGTATTTGAAGGGCCTGCTGGAAAAAACGCGCTTCGGGCGTGACGACGTGTTGGTAATAGTCGGCGACCTTCTGGAAAAGGGACCTCAGAGTCTGGACACCCTGCGCTTTGTCATGGAGCTGAGCCGCACGCATGAGGTACACGCGGTCTGCGGCAACTGCGACTGGTGGTTCCAGATCCTCTACACTCCGGAGCTTATAAACACGCAGCACAGTCTTTGGTACATAAACAACAAGCCCCATAATCTCGCCCGGCAGATGTGCGCCGAGATAGGCTACGAGATTTCCGATGAAATGGACGTTGTCCACATGCGCGACACGCTCTCCGCCGCGTTTCCGGCTGAATTTGAGTTTCTGCGCGCCATGCCGGAGGTAATTGACGCGGGAGACTGTGTTTTCGTCCACGGCGGACTGCCCGCAGGCAGTCCGGAGGACTGGGACGCCTGGCAGTGCATGAAGTTTGACAATTTCATAAACCGCGCCCCCCGATTTGACCGCTGGGTCATCTGCGGTCACTGGCCGGTAATGCTATATCACGACAGCGTTGTGTGCGCCAACCCGATAATCGACCGCGAAAAACGCATAGTCAGCATCGACGGCGGCTGCGTGCTCAAGGACGACGGCCAGCTAAACGCGCTCGTCATTCCCGATGCGGGGAGCGGGGATTTTTCCTGCATTGCCTACGACCCCTTCCCCACGGCGGAGGTTCTCGACGCACAGAGCGCCTCGGAGAAAAGCTGGTACATCCGCTGGGGCGACGCCAAGGTACGCGTACTTGAGCGGGGAGAGGAATTTTGCCGCTGCCGGCATCTTCGCACAGGCTATGAGATGGACATACTCACAAAATACGTTTACGGAGACGGCCCCGAGGCCGAGGTCAACGACTGCACCGACTATGAGCCGCCGTTGCGCCCCGGTGACACGGTGTCGGTGGTGGAGAGCAGCTCGCGCGGATATCTCATCAAGCACGGCGGCGTCTCCGGCTGGTATCGCGGAAGGCTGAAAATGAATGGACAGACTTGATTTTTTACCCGTTTCAAAGGAGGATATGCAAAGCCGCGGCTGGTGGTGGTACGACATTCTGCTGGTCACGGGCGACGCCTATGTTGACCATCCGAGCTTCGGAGCGGCGGTTATCAGCCGCGTGCTCGAGCGCAGTGGCTACCGCGTTGCTGTGCTCGCGCAGCCGGGCTGGCACAGCGCCGAGGCGTTCGCGGCTATGGGCCGGCCGCGGCTGTGCGTTATGATAGGCTCAGGCAACCTTGACAGCATGGTGGCCCACTACACCGCCGCCAGGCGACGGCGCGGCGAGGATTTTTACTCCCCCGGCAAGAGGACCGGCCTGCGTCCCGACCGCGCGGTTATCGTGTATGCCAACCGTGCTCGGGAGGCCTTCCCCGGCGTTCCGGTGATTATCGGCGGACTGGAGGCGTCGCTGCGCCGCTTCGCCCACTACGACTACTGGGACGACGCGGTGCGCTCGAGCGCGCTGGCCGACTCGGGCGCGGACCTGCTGGTTTACGGCATGGGCGAGACGGCTTCATTGGAGATTGCCGAGCAGCTAAAGAAAAAACGTCCCGTGGCAGGCCTGACGGACATACGCGGCACCGCCTACCTCACGCGCGAGCCGGAGCAATGCCCTTTCCCGCACGTGGAGCTGCCCTCGCTTGAACAGGTCCGCGCGGATAAGCGCGCCTACGCCGAGGCCGCGCGGGCTGAGTTTGCCGAGCACGACCCCGTGCGCGGCAGGGCTCTTTTCCAGCGCCACGGGGACCGAACGCTGGTGGTAAATCCCCCCGCCATGCCGCTTGACGGCGCGGCGCTCGACGCGGTGTACGAGCTGCCCTACATGCGCTGGTACCACCCCGACTATGAAAAAGACGGCGGCGTGCCCGCGATTGACGAGGTGCGCTTTTCCATAAGCTACAACCGCGGCTGCTTCGGCGGCTGCAATTTCTGCTCCCTGGCCTTCCACCAGGGCAGAATGGTGACCTCCCGCACCGCCGACAGCGTCGTGCGCGAGGCCGAGGCCCTGACAAAGCTGCCGGACTTCAAGGGCTACATAAACGACGTAGGCGGGCCTACGGCGAATTTCAGCCATCCGTCCTGCAAAAAGCAGCTCAAAAACGGTTTGTGTCCGAACCGGAGCTGCCTTACCCCCGAGCCCTGCCCCAACCTTGACGCAAGCCACGCGGAATATTTGACGCTCCTGCGCCGCCTGCGGGCGATTCCGGGCATAAAGAAGGTTTTCGTGCGCAGCGGAGTCCGTTATGACTATATGCTTGAGGACAAAAGCGGCGAGTTCTTCTCCGAGCTGGTGAAATACCACATCTCCGGCCAGCTCCGCGTGGCGCCTGAACACTGCATCGACGGCGTGCTTGACCACATGGGCAAGCCTCACATTGGAGTATACGAAAAGTTCATGGACCGCTACGCCAGGCTCAACAAGCGCGCCGGCAGGGAGCAGTACGCAGTGCCGTACCTGATGTCCTCCCACCCGGGCAGCACGCTTGCCGACGCAATAGCTCTGGCCGAGTACCTCAACCGCCGCCGGCGCAGCAGCGAGCAGGTACAGGACTTCTACCCCACCCCCGGCACCATCTCTACCTGCATGTACTATACCGGCATCGACCCGCGCGACATGAGTGAGGTATACGCCGCGCGCTCGCGGGAGGAGAAGGACATGCAGCGCGCTCTTTTGCAGTGGCGGCGGCCGGACAAGCGCGCGCTGGTAATCCGCGCGCTGAAAAAGGCGGGACGCGAGGATTTGATAGGCTATGACGAGCGCTGTCTTGTCCGCCCCGAGCACGGACAAAGAGTAAAAAGTGCGCCCAAGGGAAAAAGGACCACCCCACGCCCGAAAACGCCGGCCGTGGCCGCGAAAACGCCCGGCAAGCCCGAATACAGGGCCGGCTGGGCACGTCCAAAGCCGAAAAAAAATGCGGCAAAGTCCGGAAAGGGGAAAAGGAGATGAGCCCGGATCCGAAGCACCTCTTGTACGCCTGGCTGCTGATAATAAACCTTTACCTGTTCGCCGTCATGGGCACGGACAAATCCCGCGCACGCAGGCACGCAAGGCGTGTTCCGGAGCGCACTCTCTTCGCGCTGTGCCTTTTGGGCGGCGGACTCGGCGGCGTTCTGGGAATTTGGACATTCCGGCACAAAACTCGGCACTTGAAATTCGTGCTTGGCTTCCCGCTCATATTGGCGGCCTGGTGCGTGCTGCTGTGGCTTTTAATGTTTAATAAAATTTAAGCAGTTTCCCACGTTTTTTGCGTTGCGGAGCGAAAAAAACTGTGCTACAATAGCGCTTACCTCCGGCGCGTATACAAAGCGGAAACAATCGGGGCTTAAAATTACGCCTGAAAATACAATGGAAGGCACGGCAAGGGCTATGGCAAGTGTAATTCTGAAAAACGTAAAGAAAATATATCCCAACTCCGGCGCGGAGGTCAAAAAGAAGAAAAAGCACGGCGCGAAGGACGCGCCCGAAGAGAAAAAGCACAACCTGCAAATAACCGAGCGCGGCGTCGTAGCGGTGCAGGAGTTCAACATGGAGATTGCCGACAAGGAGTTCATCGTGCTCGTCGGCCCCTCCGGCTGCGGCAAGTCCACCACCCTGCGCATGATAGCGGGACTTGAGGAGATAACCGAGGGCGAGCTGTACATAGGCGAGCGTCTGGTGAACAACGTTCCGCCAAAGGACCGCGACATCGCCATGGTGTTCCAGAGCTACGCGCTGTACCCGCACATGACGGTGTACGACAACATGGCCTTCGGCCTGAAAATCCGCAAAGTCCCGCGCGATGAGATTGACCGACGCGTGCGTGAGGCCGCGGAGATACTAAGCATCACCGAGTATCTCGACCGCAAGCCCAAGGCGCTGTCCGGCGGCCAGCGCCAGCGCGTGGCAATAGGCCGCGCCATAGTACGCGAAGCGCAGGTGTTTTTGATGGACGAACCGCTGTCCAACCTTGACGCCAAGCTCCGAAACCAGATGCGTACCGAGATTATCAAGCTGCGCAAGCGCATAAACACCACCTTTGTCTACGTCACGCACGACCAGACCGAGGCCATGACTCTCGGCGACCGCATAGTGATAATGAAGGACGGCTTCATCCAGCAGATAGGCACGCCACAGGAGGTTTTCAACCA
>CATJWG010000110.1 GCA_949744165.1 uncultured Eubacteriales bacterium
AACCTCGTTGACCCCGCTGTCAACCTCACTGGCAAGAGACTTTATCTCCTCAGCAAGCTGCTTTACATGAGTGGCTACCACCGCGAAGCTCTGCCCCTCAACACCCGCTCTGGCTGCTTCAATCGAGGCGTTGATGGCCAGAATGTTGGTCTGCTCCGCGATGGACACAATCTTGCCCATGGACTGCTGAATCTCTCTGATTGCGCTTTCGAGATGGGCGAAGGTCTCCGCCATGGTGTCAAAGGACTGCTGCACCTGCATGGAAATCTGTCCCAACGCGGCCATCTGCCCGCGGGCCTCAGACACCGCCTGACCAATTTCTCCGCGGACCTGGCCAAACTGTTCTGCCGTTTCGTTTATATTGGAGAAGGACTCTCCCAAATCCTGAAGCTGTGCCTGAAAGCGGTCGCCCTCCTCAAGCACGCCGGCAAAGGAGGAGCGCACGCGGCTGAGCTCACCAAGGGAGGAGACCTCCTTTTCAACAAGCTCATGCAGGTATTGCTTCAGGCTGTCCGACACATGCAGCACGGGATAAAGGCTCTCACCCTCCTGTAGATGTTTGGACTGCTGGCTTTTTTTCAGAAAAAACATGGTTGCCCACTCCTTTACTCAAATACCACGCAGGTCATGGACTGGTTGACAAAACGGTTGTTGTAGTGTTCCCCGTATCCAACAAAGCCGGCGTGGTTGCCCAGCGCAGCCATGTCGCGCAGGTAGTTTTGCATATAGTTATGCTCGGAGAACAGCTTATAGCGGAAAAGACAGTTTACAGAGAATATGGCCGAGCGGTGGGGAAAATCGCTGCATATCCGGCGTATTGTGTCCTGCACGATGGCCCGGTAGTCCCCAAGCTCCAGCAGAATGAGCACGTCGGAGTCGTTCACCTGGCGGAAGCATGCAAGGGCGTTGCCGTGGACATCCTTGATGGATATGATGCAGGTGTCATCTCCGTTGAGCTTACCGAAGGGGTTCTGGAAGGTTCGGGTGAGAATCTCTTCGTCGGTCACATGGAGAATGTCCTTGTATACCTGCTTGGCGCTCTTGCCGTTGAGCGCGCCGAGAATGTAATTGGCGCGGTCAGTGTTGGAGGCCACGAAGCGGTAATTTCCGAGCTGGTGGTAGATATTCTCCTTGTATGTTTTTACCCTGCCGTTCTGGTTGCGAACCAGAGCGTAGGCCACCGCATCTTGGTAGACCCGCCCGTTTGCGGATACGCGCCCCTTGTCGCCTGTGCCTCCGACGAGGGAAATGTCACGCCTGCGAAGGGCAGTGTAGATGGTTGTAAGTACGCAGGCGTCGTTACCGGAGCAAAAGTCTATGCAGACGGTGTCCCGGCTTGTGCCGCCTAAATTCTGCATATCCCGCTCAAGGCGCTGTATGTATTTCACCGGCATGGTGGAAGCCTGCTCCAGTACATTGGCAACAGCGGACACTCCGTCGGAAAAGGCGATTATTGCCACGCCCTTCTCCACAACGCTGTTTTGGTAGCCCATACCTATGCAGCCGATACTGGGCACCCCAGGAAAGCGGCTTTCCAGTCTGGACACGTGGTCCTCAAACTGGTCGTCGTTGGACAGTAGCATGATAAACTGCGGGTGATAGAGGCCGCGGAGCGCCTCATCAAGGCTTCCCCGCTGGCTCATACCAAAAAACTGTTTCATTGTGCCGTCTCCTTAATATAACCTGTCAATTAATTCATTATATGGTAAAATTACCGACGTGTCAATATAAATACCCACAGCGCCTATCAAAACAACAGATAACCCGCGCCCCCTTGCCTGCGGAGGAGGGGCGCGGGTTATCTTGTATAGCTGAGCTTATCGGGATATGGACACGGCCTTATAAGCTGTTTTTTGCCTTATAGTCGCTTCCCCAGCTCCACATAGCGTCGAGTACGGGCTTGAGGCTGTACCCAAGGTCCGTGAGCGAGTATTCCACGCGGGGCGGAACCTCGGGGTAGACGGTCCGCGTGAGCAGGCCGCAGGCCTCCATCTCTCTGAGCTGGGTGGTAAGTACCTTTTGGGAAATATGACCCACGGACTTTTTCAGCTCCCCAAAGCGCATAGTACCGCAAAGCAGGTCCCGCAGGATAAGCACCTTCCATTTGTCGCTGATAAGGGTCAGGGTAGTCTCAACCGGACAGGC
The DNA here is from genome assembly GCA_949744165.1 of uncultured Eubacteriales bacterium. GTDB lineage: Bacteria > Bacillota > Clostridia > Oscillospirales > Oscillospiraceae > JAMPGF01. The sequence goes on from CATJWG010000110.1 coordinate 2,146, forward strand.
GGGGAGCTCCTTGGCAATTGTCATATGGGTTTCCTCCCCTCATCGGTAGCTGCCCGCTTTGCTCCGCATGTGAAGCCGGAGGTAATTGCCCCCGTCGGACAGACGGATTTACACTTACCGCAGCGAATGCACTCGCCGCTGTTGATATTTCTTGTGACCTCGACATCCATAGGGCAGGAGCGCTCGCATTGTTTGCAGCCTACACACCTGCTTTTGTCCAGACTCATCTGGTAAAAGCTGAAGCGGTTGAACAGGGAGTAGAACGCTCCCAGAGGACAGAGGTATTTGCAGAACGGCCGGTGAATAAGCATGGAAGCCACCAGTATGACAAGAAGCACAAGCACCTTCCAGCTAAAGAGCGCCCCAACCAGCCCGCGCAGGACGGGGTCGGCAAGCATCAGCGGAATTCCGCCCTCCAGCGTGCCGGCGGGGCAGAGATATTTGCAGAAGTAAGGCACCGTTATACCCGCCCCTGTTGTGGCAAAAGCGGGAAGAAGCACCACGAGCACCAGCAGTATGATATATTTCAGATACCGCGCGGGACGGTCAAGCCTTCCGGGGACCTGCAGCTTGGGAATGGGAATTCTGTGCAGCAGGTCCTGCACCAGTCCGAAGGGACACAGCAGGCCGCATACTACACGTCCTAAGACAACGCCGAACAGCATCAGCAGGCCCAGCACATAGAAGGGAAAGCGGCGGTTTACGCCTCCGAGCGAGGCCTGCAAGGAGCCTATGGGACAGGCTCCCAGCGCTCCGGGACAGGAATAGCAGTTGAGGATGGGAACGCAGACGGCCTTGCTTCGGCCGGTGAAGATTTTGCCCCTCTGAAAGCCCAGCGCGTAGCCATTAAACAGTACGGCCGAACAGAGCTGAACAATGCGCTGGAACGAAAGCCGACGTTTCCTCACCCTATCCCGATACACTCTAAACATATCCTCACCGCCTTTTGCAAAACCGCAAGCTGCTCCTGCCCCATAAGTCCCGCGGCAATCATGGTAAGCGACAGGACGAGCAGGCCAAAGCGTATGACGGCTGCCGCTGCCGGTCTATTCGATTTCAACGCTTATTTCTGCCTTTCCCTCAGCGCTGAGCACCTTGTTGATGGCCGCCGTGTAGCTGACCGCCAAATCCTGCTGTCGGCCGATAAGCTCGTCTCCGACCAGCTCTCCGTCGCTGTTTACGAAAACCGTTGTGGGAGTGTACATAAGGTTTCCGCAAAGGCTTTGGAGGTCGCCGTCCCCGCTGATGAGTGTGACGCCGTCGAAGCCGGAATAATTGAGAATACTGCTTACGGTGTCCTCATTTCCGATGCCGTCTAAGCATACGGTGATTAGCTGCACGTTGTCCGGCAGGGCGGCGGAGAAAGCAGCCAGGTCCGGCATTTCCTGCACGCAGGGCGCACATGTAAGCGCCCAGAAGTTGATAACCGTCACGTCCATAGCGGCTATGTCGTCCTGCGTAAAGCTGCCTCCGTCCAGGGTGCCGGCCGTAAAGGAGGTCAAACTGCCCAGGGCCGAAGCGCTGCCGGTTTCCTCGGGCGTTGGCTCGGGCGTCTGCACGGACGACTGAGCCGGCGGTGGAGTTGGTGTAGGTTCTCCCCCGCATCCGGCAAAAATTCCCAGTGCCAGAACGGCTCCCAGCAGTGAGGCCCATTTCTTAGAGTTCATGCAAATGCTCCTTTTAGATCGGGATATGTATTTTATGCCTTCCAGAGACTGTGCAGGTTGCAGCAGGCGTAGACAGCCTCAACCTCGTCGCCCTCGCACAGTGCGAAGCAGACTTCGGGTGTGTCGCCCGGATGCAGGGCCTTACGCTGGTTGCCCTGCTTGGTCTGAAGGGACACCCACTCGATATAGTGCTCCGGCAGCATGGGGTGGTCAACGGAACCGACGCGTACGGTCACAACATTGTCCGTGACCTGATACACGGGGATGTGCTTTTCCGCAGCGGCGTCGGTGGTGCCGGGAATTATCTCCGTCATCTTCTGGCCGCAGCACATCACGGGTACGCCGACGTCCTTGACTTTGGCTATGATGTTGCCGCAGTGCTCACAAATATAAAATTTCTGTTCCATATCACTTTACCTCCGAGAAGGAATCCTTGCCGACTCCGCACAGGGGGCAGAGAAAGTCGGCGGGCAGGTCCTCAAACTTTGTGCCGGGGGCAATTCCGTGCTCGGAATTACCCGCCGCCTCGTCATACTCCCAGCCGCAAACATCGCATACATACTTTTTCATGATAAAAGCCTCCTTTATGATTTTTATGATTGCCTGAGATTTACATACCGCCGTGGCAGCCACCATGACAGCCGTGACTGCCCTCGCCGCAGTCATGATGTCCGTGGTGCTCGTGACCGTGGTGGTCGCAGTTGGGCTGCTCGCTGTATTTGAGCGTGCCCGCCAGCAGGGCCCTGACGGCATCGTCCGCGCCCCCGGTTATGCCGCCGCAGAGCTTGATCCCAGCATGGGCCAGTGCCTGCTGTGCGCCGCCGCCGATGCCGCCGCAGACGAGCGTATCCACTCTCAGGTCGGCAAGAAAGCCCGCCAGCGCGCCATGGCCGCTGCCCGCAGTGTCCACAACCTGCTCGGCGGTGATTTGCCCGTTTTCCACGTCGTAAATTTTCATCTGCTGGGTATGGCCGAAATGCTGAAACACCATGCCGTTTTCGTAAGTGACCGCGATTCTCATGATAGATTCTCCCTTGTCGTCAATATTTTGCTCTGTCCACTGGCAACTGCGCCCGCAACCATGCTGCCTGTCGCCGCTGCAAACGCGGTAGTGCCCTCCGGAGATGGACAGCAGCTTCCCGTTGACAATGCTGTCGGAGATTTTGAAGCGGGCGCTCTCATAAATCTCCGTCACTGTTGAGCGCGAAATCTCCATCTGGGCGGCACATTGCTCATGGGTCATTTTTTCATAGTCAACCAGACGAAGCACTTCATATTCGTCCACAGTCAGAATAACCTCTCCGGCGCTTTCCTCTGACCGCGGGGCAAAGCTGCAAAAGCTCGGCTCCGCGCAGACCCTCCGGCACCGGCTCGGCCTGGCCATACTTGCCACCTCCGCTTTTTGGGGTTATTACCGGCATATGCCGACAACAGAATACCGCAAAAGAATAAAAAAATCAAGCCTCTATTTATTTTAGCTCCGCAGCCGCGCTTTCAGCAGTGAACAATGGTGTTACTGTATTCAGCTCTGGGGTAAAGGTCGGCCCTGTTGCATATGGTCTGTAAAAACGGCGCTACAGATGAAGCTTTTCTGTCAAAGAGTATTCCACGCGGGGAGGAAGCTCATCAAAGGATTTTCCTGCCACAATCTAACACAGTAGGACAGCCGATAACTTTTTGTGATTTCGTCCCACATAGGCAGGACAGTAACGCAACGAGTGAGATTATTTGGCCGCTCAGCGGCCTGGCATCTATTGACACTAAAAGGTGGGAAATAGTATAATGAAAACATAATGGCAGATAGATTTGCCTTGCTAAGTTGACAGGTATTTTCTTCTTTGGGTTAAGCGCGCTTCCGCGGTGTCGAAATGGAGATTATCAATGAAAGAAACGCCAAGCACACACAAAAAACACAGAGGGGTTTCCCTGCTTTTGCCTATAATTTTGATTTTCTGCATATTTGGGGCTATTGTATTCACAGTGTCGCAGAAAACATCGAGAGAGATGTCCGAGTCCGCCATTCAGAATCTGAGCGAGAGCTTGGACCTTATTCAGTGTACTATTGAGGCAATTCTGCGCAGTGAGGCGGAGTTTCAGGAGCTGATTGCCCAGGAAATTGCGCGTGCGGAGGACCCGGAGGAGTACATCTGCGCCTATGAAAAAAATCAGACAATGGCGAAGATGTCGTTTATCCGTTCAGGGAAAACCGAGGGGTACTCCAACACGGGTGAACGCTTTACCGAGGAAGAACTGGATTTTTCCGCAGGCGGAACGGTCATAGGTATGCAGATTTCCAAATCGTATCTGAACTATATGGGAACCTGGGCTTATACCATAAAGTGCCCCGTTGAGCGTGACGGGCAGGTAATCGGAACTCTTTACGCCGAGTATGTATATGATGCCATTGACCAGTCTCTGCCGGAGGGGTTTTACAACAAGCAGGCGACGCTGTATATCATGGACGCCGAGAGCCAGCGCTTTGTTCTCAAGCCCAAGGGCATGGGCCAGCGCAGCGCGGGCCACCTGAACCTGGCCGATTTTTATCGGGCGAACAATATTCAGGAAGAGAAAATACAAACAGAGGTGGAGGACTGTCTGAAAACAGGGCGCAACGCGCTGTTTTATCACGATGTTCGCGAGGTCACCGCCCTCAACTACATGTGGGCGGTCAATGATGGGACGATTTATCTGGTAGGCTACGTTCCCGTGGAGGCCATCCAGCAGGAAGGGCAGACCGTAAACCAGAATATTGCGATTGTCGTGGCTTCTATGCTGGCGGCTTTTATCCTGTGCATCGCGCTGTACTACCTTAACTGGAGGCAGCAGGATAGGCTCAGGAGAGAGCGCGATGAGGAACGCAGGCGCCACAACCAGCAGCTGGCGCAGGCCCTGCAGGCCGCACAGATTGCCAGCGAGTCCAAGACGACTTTTCTCTCCAACATGTCCCATGATATCCGCACGCCCATGAACGCGGTGCTCGGCTTTACGACGCTTTTGGACAAGGACGCGGAGAATCCGGTCAAGGTACGGGAATACACAAGAAAAATTATGTCCTCAGGACAGCACCTTCTGAGCCTCATCAACGATATTTTGGACGTTTCAAAAATCGAGAGCGGGAAGGTAGTGCTCAATTTTGAGAAATTCACTCTCAACGACGTGGTTTCTTCTGTGGATGCAATCATCCAGCCCATGGCCAAAGCAAAAAGACAGGAGTTCTGCCTTGAAGTGACTGGAATACGGCATGAATACCTGATGGGCGACGAGACGAGAATCAACCAGATTTTGATAAACCTTCTGTCAAATGCGGTGAAGTACACGCAGGAGGGCGGTCATATCTGGTTTCGGATAATAGGGCTCAAGCAGCGGTCAAGCCAGTATGAGCACATACGCATTGAGGTGGAGGACAATGGATATGGAATGACACAGGAGTATCTTAAGACCATTTTCGACGCCTTCAGCAGAGCGGAAAACAGCACCACCAACAAGGTGCAGGGCACCGGACTGGGCATGGCGATAACCAAAAGCATTGTGGAGCTTATGGGCGGGACTATCGAGGTTTACAGCGAGGTGGACCGAGGCTCTCTCTTCAGAGTAGATTTGCAGCTGCGTATATTTGAGGAGGCGGACCGACAATTCTGGGGAAGACACGGTATTTCACGCGTCCTGGCAGTGGGTGGAAGCCCTGAATGCAGAGAGAATATTCAGTCCCTTATGCAGGATACGGGAGTTCTGCTGGATATTGCCGACAATATGGACGGGGCGTTCGAGTTCCTTCGCGCCGGCGGGGACTGTCAGCTGGTTCTTATGGACTGGGAGGACTGCGGCGTGCAGGCGGCCAGGGCATTGCGTGAGGTGCTTGCGGATGATGTACCTGTTATGCTTCTGGCAGAATTTGGCGCGGAGGGACTGGACGAGGCCCTTCGGCTCAGATGCACGGCGCTCATCACGAAGCCGTTTTTTGTCTCCGCCCTGCGTAAAAAAATTGACGAGCTGCAAAGTGAGCCCGAGGAGGCGAGATTGCCGGAGGGCGAAGAATCCGGCGATTTGAAGGGTATGCACTTCCTGGCGGCGGAGGATAATGAGATTAACGCAGAAATTTTGGCAGAGCTTTTGGAAATTGAGGGAGCTTCCTGTGAGCTTGCGGAGAACGGTCGTCTGGCGGTAGAGTTGTTCCGGCGCTCGGAGCCGGGCAAGTTTGACGCAATTTTGATGGATGTCCAGATGCCTGTGATGAACGGGCATGAGGCAGCAAGGGCTATTCGTTCCATGGAGCGTGAGGACGCGGGCGGAATACCCATTATTGCCATGACGGCCAATGCGTTTGCCGAGGATGAGAAGGCAGCGCTGGACGCCGGTATGGATGCCCATGTGCCGAAGCCCTTGAATATGGAGCAGCTCAAGAAGGTTATCAGGCAATGCAGCAAACGAAAGGAAGGTCTATAAGGGATATGAAGAAATGCAGATGGATTTCCGCCTGCATGACGGTGCTGGCGGTTCTGTCGTTGACGTCCTGCGGCGGGCACGAGGACCCACAAAATCTGATTTCTCAGGAGAAAGAGGAGAAACGGGTGGTCAACCTGTTCAGCCCGATGGAAAAAACCGACCCTGATGCGGAGAACGTGGCGCGGACTGCGTCGGACATTACGGTCGCAATGGCAGAGGAAGCCCTGAATGTGAATATGGTGTACAGGACGTACACGGCGGAAAACTATCAGGACAAGACGTATGACGAGGTCTGTCTTGACAGGGCGCGCAACGATATGGACGACCTGTATCTGCTCAATCCGGACGCCATCTTGGCGTTGGGGGCGGAGGGAAAGCTGATGGACCTGTCAGGGCTGGACAGCTCAGAGAACCTGAGAGATATTATACGCACGGCCAACACGGTGGACGGAAAGCTCGTGGCAATTCCCCAGGAGGTTGTGGCTTATGGGCTGTTCGTCAACAAGGATATGTTTGACAGGTACGACCTTGAGCTGCCGGAGACGCCGGAGGAATTTCTGGAGTGCTGCCGTGTGTTTAAGGAAAATGGGATTGAAACGCCGATAGGAGCCAACCGCTGGTGGCTGGAAACCTTTGTTTTTGCCCAGGCCTATGCGGACCTTTACAACGGTGAGAATACCGAGGCCGAGATTGCGGCTCTCAACAGCGGAGAGGCCAGGTATAGTGATTATATGCGTTCCGGCTTTGAGTTCCTCAAGACGCTGATAGACTTGGGGTATGTCGACGCTGAGAAAGCATTTGTCAGCGAGGCCATTGAGGCGGAGAGGCCGGATTTTCTGGCGGGAAAGACTCCCATAGTCATAGCCTACTGGGGAGCGGCAAACACTGAGACCGCTTATGGAAAAACGGGCTTTGAAATGGTGGTTATCGGTTTCCCGAGCAGTCGGGGCCAGATGCCGGTGATACCCATGACAGGGTGGGCTGTAGGCTCCGGGGCAGAGCACGTGGAGGACGCGATGAAGGTGATAGATGTTATCACCTCAGACGAGGCGCTCAGGCTATATTCGGAAACAAACAGGGTTATCTCTCCCTCGAAAAACGTATCTGTGGACTGTGTTCCTGCCCTGGAGCCCCTCAACGACCGGATTGAGGAAGGAGTCTATGTGCTGGGCTCAAACGCGGGAATGGATGTGGAGCAGTGGGGAAACACATGCCTGATTGTGCGCGAGCTGCTGGGCGGTGCGTCGGTAGACGAGTGCATGGATGCATTTGACAGGCTCCAGGACGCGGCTCTGAGCAAATAATAAAATTGGAAAAGGTATTTTTCCGAAAAATGCGCTAATACAGCAGCATCCCCTGCAGTTCAGGAAACTGCAGGGGATGTGTTTATTTATCCGCAGACCAAATCGAAGCACGGTTCTCCCTGAGCTCGATTTGGAAAGGAGGAGCGGCGGCGTGAGCGCGCCCTGGCTTTTGAAAAAGCCGGAGCAAGCGATATACAGCTTGCTCCGGCGCTGTGGTGCCGGTGACCGGGCTTGAACCGGTACGGTGTTGCCACCGAGGGATTTTAAGTCCCTTGCGTCTGCCAATTCCGCCACACCGGCATAGGCACTAAACTGATTATACTTATTTCCCGACCGCCTGTCAAGATTAACAGGGCTCGGGATTGTTTTTTTACCCTTTGCAGGGGGTGGGTGGCTGAATCTGCCGCGCTTTTTTGAAAAACTGGAATAATGTGCAAAAATTGCGGAGAAACTTTCAGGAGACGATAACGCCGCCGTGCGCTTTGCACATTCGCGGCGTGTGTGTGAAAGGACATGCCCATGACAAACGACGATAACGCTCTTTTCATAGCCGCGGAAAATCTGGATACCTACGCCGAGAGCGTGGCGCGCTCTATAAAGCCTGACGGAGTGACCACGGGGCGGATTATAAGCGGTGACATAAAGCGCTCGCTGCGGGAGATTAACAAAGTCCACGATGCCGTGGAGCTGAAATGGCAGAGCATAGCGTCCATGCCGGGAGCGGTGCGCTGGCTGCTGGATAACCATTACCTCGTCCGGCGCGAGGGACTGGCCGCCTGCGCCGGCTTTGCTGCGGGCCCTTCCCTGCGCTGCTGCGCCGACGGGCCGGTTCTGCTGGCCATGTGCTCTGCCTTTACCCGCTCCGGCGGCTATGAGATAACGCATGAGCGGCTGGAGACGTTCCTGCGCGGATTTCAGCGCAGCATGATACTCTCTCGCGCGGAGCTTGCCGCGCTGGAGTGGGGGCTGCGCGCGGTGCTGGTGCGCCAACTGGCGCTGCTGTGTGCGCATTTGCAGGAGGATGCCCCCGCGCAGCTTGAGACGGACTTTGAGCATATTTTTACCTCCCTGCGCTATCTTGCATCCTGCGACCTGAGCGGGATTATCGAGCGCGCAGACTTCATCGAGCAGACTCTGCGCCGCGACCCCGCAGGGGTATATCCGAGCATGGACGAGAGCAGCCGCGACTACTGCCGCATGAAAATATCCCGCATGGCAAAGCGGAGCGGACAGCCGGAGTACCAGACCGCGCAGCGTGTGCTCGCCGCGGCGCAAAAGGGAGAGGGTGTGCGTGCGCATGTCGGCTACTGGCTGATGCACGAAAACGCGCTTAACGGAGCTCACCGCAGGCACGGTGGACTGTATATAGCGGGAAACCTGTTGCTGACGCTGTTTTTCTCGCTTCTGACCGGCTTTGCCACGAGGAGCACGGCGGCTTTTTTCCTGTTGCTTGTCCCCCTGTCGGAGCTTATCAAAAATCTTCTTGATTTTATAATCCTGCATGCCGTGCCACCGGCACGCCTGCTTCGGCTTGAGCTGGCGGAGGGCGTGCCGGACGAGGGGCGAACACTGTGCGCGGTGTCCTGCCTGCTCACTGGAGAGGACGACGGACCTGAGCTTGCGCGCCGGCTGGAGGAATACCGCCTTTGCAGCCGTGACTGTGGGAAAAACCTGATTTTTGCGCTTGTGGCCGACCTTCCTGACACAAAAAGCGAGAGTATCCCCGACAGCGGCCTGTGGCTTGAGCGAGCGGCCGAGGCGATTGAAAGCCTTAACGAAAAGTATTCCGGAGGATTTTTTCTGCTGACGCGGCCGCGGGTGCCTGCGCGCGGCGGGCGCTGGTGCGGCTGGGAGCGCAAGCGTGGAGCGATACTCGAGACGATGCGCCTGCTTCGCGGTGAGAAAAGCGGCATGGGTGTGCGTGCGGGCAGGGTGCAGGAGCTTGAGGGCGTCCGCTTCCTCCTGACGCTCGACACCGACACGCGTTTGACCCCCGACTCGGCACGCGAGCTGATAGGGGCAATACTCCACCCGCTCAACCGTCCCGAAGTGGACGACAGGCGCAGAATTGTCAGAAGCGGTCACGGCATCATCTCCCCACGCATGTCTACCGAGCTCGGCTCGGCCACAAGAAGCGACTTCGCGCTCGTCTTTGCAGGGCAGGGCGGAGCAGACCCCTATGGCGGGGCATGCGGCGAGGTGTACATGGACCTGTGGGACAGCGGCGGCTTTGCCGGCAAGGGAATTATCGACATTGACGCCTATCTGGCGTGTATGCCCGAACGCCTGCCGGAGGACAGGGTGCTCAGCCACGATGCGATTGAGGGCGCTTTCCTGCGCGGCGGCTACATGAGCGGAACAGAGCTTATAGACGGTTTTCCGTCGGGGCCGCTGTCGTACTACAAGCGCCTGCACCGCTGGGTGCGCGGAGACTGGCAGAATCTGCCCTGGCTCTTCCGCCGCGGCCGTGACCTGCCGGACATCGAGCGCTTCCGCCTTTTCGACAGCCTGCGGCGCTCGCTCGTGCCGGTTATGACCTTTGCGGCAATAGTCGCGGGATTTTTCATCGCGCACTCCGGCGCGGTGATAGCCGCGTGCGCGGCGCTGCTGTGCTGTGCCTGCCAGCTTATAATAACCACCGCCGAGACTATCCTGAGGCCCGAAGAGGAGAACTCGGTGCGCTTTCACAGCCGGGTTTATAACGGCGTTGGCGGCGGACTGGTGCGCACAGTGCTGCGCCTGATTCTTCTGCCGGTGGAGGCCTTTTTCTGCTTGGACGCGATAGCGCGCGCGCTGTGGCGTATGCTCATATCGAAGAAAAACCTTCTGCAATGGCAGACCGCGGGACAGAGCGACACGCTCAGGGCCGGAGTCGCCGGCTGCTTTGCGGCAATGTGGCCGGCTACGGCGGCGGGGCTTGCGCTGACGCTGGCATCACCGGCGATAATCGGCCGCGCTGCGGGTGTTATCTGGATTTTAAGTCCGCTGTGCATTTATTTTTTAGGCGTGCCCGGAAAGCGGGAACAGACAGTGAATCTGAGAGACCGAGCTTTCCTGAGCGCCTGTGCACGGGAGATATGGACCTATTTCGACGAATTCCTCAGCGAGGAGGACAACTTCCTGCCTCCGGACAACTTCCAGTCCCAGCCTCCGGTTGGACTGGCACACCGAACATCGCCGACGAACATCGGCATGGCGCTTTTAAGCGTGCTCACGGCGATGGATTTGGAGCTGTGCACGCCCGAGCGGGGCATGGAGCTTATAGCCCGCTGCCTGGATACCCTTGAGCGCCTTGAAAAATGGAAGGGCCACCTGTATAACTGGTATGACACGCAGACGCTTGAGCCGCTGCGCCCGCGCTATATTTCAACTGTGGACAGCGGCAACCTGTGTGCCTGCCTGATGGCGCTGCACACGGGACTCATCGAATATGAGCGGCCGGACCTGGCCGCGCGCGTGTCGGCACTCACTGGACCCATGGATTTCTCCCCGCTGTACGACAAGCGCCGCCGGCTTTTTTACATTGGAATAGACGTGGAAAAAAACGAGTATTCCGAGTCGTGGTACGACCTGCTCTCGAGTGAGGCGAGGCTCAGCGGCTATGTTGCCATAGCCCGCGGAGACGTGCCGCGCCGGCACTGGCGCCGCCTCAGCCGCGCGCAGGTCCAGAAGAACAGTTACCGCGGTATGGCCAGCTGGACGGGAACGATGTTTGAGTATCTCATGCCGGAGCTGCTTCTGCCGCTTTACAGGGAGAGCCTGCTTTATGAAAGCGCGCGCTTTTGCCTGTACGTTCAAAAACGCCGTACCGCAGGCACGGGCCGGCCCTGGGGTGTGTCGGAAAGCGCCTTTTATTCGCTTGACGCGTCCATGAGCTACCGCTACAAGGCACATGGCTGCGCTGCGCTGGCGCTCAGGCCCGGCATGGACGATGAACTGGTTGTTTCGCCTTACTCAAGCTTTTTAGCCCTCGCAGTGGAACCACGTGCGGCCATAGCGAACCTGCGCAGCTTCAGCGACCCGGAAATGCGAGGGAAATACGGATTCTGGGAGGCCGTGGACTTCACATCCTCGCGCTGCCGCACCGGAGGCGACATCGTGCGGTGTGTGATGAGCCATCATATCGGCATGAGCATGGCGGCAATAGGAAACTACCTGTGCGACAACGTGCTCCAGCGCCGCTTTATGGAAAACGCAGAGATGCGAGCGTATTCCATTTTGCTTCAGGAGAAGGTGCCCATGGGCGGCGTGGTTCTGCGCCGTGCCCGCGCCGCTAAGGTCAGCGAGAGGCCGGTGCGCGAGTGCGGCGGAGACTGGGCAGAGTCGGGCCCAGTGTCTCTGAGTATGAAGCCGGAATGCTGCCTGCTCTCGGGCGGGATATGCTCGCTGATGCTGACCGAGTATGGCCAGGCGCGTCTGCGCTGGGGTGAGATTTCGCCATATATTCCCGTGGAGGATTTCTTCGGCTCCGAGCACGGCGTTGAATTGTTCCTGCGCCGCGGAGGAAAAAGCGTGTCCCTGCTGCCGCCCTACGGCGGCGACGGGCTTGAGCGCTCCTGGACCTTCACGCCCGAGAGCGCCGGCTTTGCCGTCTCGGGAGCGGATTTCAGCTCTTCGGTGACGGTGCTGCTGCCGCGCTCTGACGCCGGTGAAGTGCGCCGTGTGAGCCTTGGCCTGGCCTCGGGTGAGAGCGTCGCGGGCGAGCTTGTGCTGCGCCTGTCCCCTCTGCTGGCACCCTACGCCGACTTTGTGAGCCACCCCGCATTTTACAAGCTTGGGCTTTCCGTTCAGACGCGCGACGGCTGTCTGGCGGTTCGCCGCCTTGCTCGCGGAAAGCTCAGGGAGTGCTGGTTAGGTCTGGCCTGCTCCCTGCCGTGTACCTTCTTTTCCGTGCCGGGGCTGGACACAGGACGCTTTTCCGGCCGCGCGGAGATAGGGGCTGAGCCTGTGTTCTGCGTCGAGCCGCTGACCGAGTGCGTGGTGGAGCTTCCGCCGGATATCTCCGGGGTGGAGTGTACGTTTTCCCTGGCGCTGGCGCACAGCCTTGAAGCTGCCGTGGAGGCGGCAAAGCGCGGATTGTCCCTTAGCGCAGACGAGGTCGGCGACCTGCCGCGCCGCGCCGCGGCGGTGATGGGCATGACGCGCGAGGACTTTGAGCGAACGCGGGCTCTTTTGCCGAGTCTTTGCTTCCCCACGGCTGCGCGCGGCGGCAGCGTAAAGCGGGAGGAGCTGTGGAAATTTGGCATCTCCGGAGACTTGCCGATAGTCTGCGCCGACTGCGCGCACCTCACCGAGCTGGGAGCGGCGCGCCGGCTTATGGACAGCCACCTGCTCATCTGCGGCAGCGGCTGTGATTTTGACCTGGTGTTTATAACCCACGACGGCGCCAGCTACCGCAAGGCTCAGGGTACAGCCTTAAACGAGCTGCTCTGGCGCAACGGAGGCGACGCGCTGTCCGGCGCGCGCGGCGGCGTGCATATCGTCGATGAGTCCGACGGAGTGGAGGCGCTTTTGTGCTGTGCCTGCCGCGTCATTGAGCTGGCAAGCTCTGCTCCGGAGGTGGATGTGCAGCCCGCCCCCGCGCCGGTAAGTCTGCCGGAGCATACCGCGGCAGGGCGCGCGGCCGCGCCGGACTGCCGCTGGGAGGAAAACGGACGCTTCGTTTTTTCCTGCGCGGAGGGACTGCCGCCGCGTATGTGGTCCAATGTGCTGACCAACGGCCGCTTTGGCGCGCTTGCGGGCGACTGCGGCGGCGGAAATATGTGGTTTCTCAACTCCCGAGAAAACCCGATAAGCCCCTGGCTGTGCCGCCCGCAGGGAACGAAAGGTCCCGAGGCTCTGTATATCTCCTCCGAAGGGCGGCGAACGAGCCTGTTTGCCGGCGGCGGGGGCGAGGACTGCCGCGTAAGCTTTGACTTCGGTGCAGCGGTGTGGGAAAAGCGCGTCGGCGCCGCGCGGGTGTCAGTCACGGCTTTCGTGCCTCCGGACACGGACGCGCGCGTGCTGATAATCCGTACCTCCGGCCTGCCGGCGGACGCTCGGCTGCACTGGCGTCTTGAGCTGGCCATGGCTCCCTCCCCGCGCGAGGCCAGATACACTGTCACGGCCGAGTCCGACGGTATGCTGTGCGCGAGAAATGGACGCGCTATGGCGCAGGCTCTGCCCTTCGCCGCGCTGACAAGCCCGCGCTTTGAGGCATTCACCTGCTCGGGAGAGATGGCTGCCGCCGAGAGCTACGGGGGTGAGAGCGGCTGCTTAGCGCGTCCTGTTTTCGCGCTTACCCTGCCGGCGGGGGAGGAGACGGTTCTCGTGTGCGGGTGCGACCGGCCCGAGCGTCTGCGCGCCCTCAACTCGCCGGAGAGTGCCGTAGCGGCGCTTGAGCGCACGCTTGCCTGGTGGCGCGAACGGGCGGACCTGATGCATGTCAGCTCGCCGATGCAGGAGCTTGACCGGATAATGAACGGCTGGATTTACTATCAGGCTATGGCCTGCCGCGTGCTGGGACGGTGCAGCATATATCAAAGCGGCGGGGCCTACGGCTTCCGCGACCAGCTTCAGGATACAGTAAACCTCATACCCTTTGACCCAGGCCTTGCCCGGGCGCAGATACTGCGCTCGGCGCGCCGGCAGTACCCCGAGGGCGACGTGCAGCACTGGTGGCATACCGGAGACGGCGAGCCGAAGGGTGTGCGCACGCGCTGCTCGGACGACCTTGTCTGGCTGCCCTGGGCGCTGTGCGAGTATGTTGAGCAGACCGGCGACAGCTCAATCTGCCGTGAGCAGGCGGAGTATATCTCCTCCGCGCCGCTTGCGGCGGGCGAGCGCGACCGCTATGAGTGCGCCGCGCCCTCAGGAATGAGCGAGGATATCCTCAGTCACTGTGCCCGCGCGCTGGATGAGGTGCTGCGCCGAGGAACGGGCGGGCACGGCCTGCTGCTGTTCGGCAGCGGAGACTGGAACGACGGCTTCGACGCCGTGGGCGGTGAGAGCGAGTGGCTGACATGGTTTGTAAGCCTCACGGCGGGACGCTTTGCGGACTTGGCGGAGCCGTCAATGCCCGAGCGCGCGCAGGGATGGCGCGCAGCGGCGGCTAAGCTTGCGGACGCGGCCAACAATGCGTGGGACGGAGAGTGGTTCCTGCGCGGGTACTACGAAGGGGGCGAGCCTCTCGGCTCGGTCCACAGCCATGAGTGCCGCATTGACTCCATTGCCCAGAGCTTCGCCGCATTTTGCCCGGGGGCGGACGCGGAGAGGGTGCGCCGAGCTCTCAATTCGGCCGCTGACAGGCTGTACGATGGGGAAAATTCACTTGTAAAGCTGTTTGACCCGCCCTTTGCCGGAGACGGCGCGAAGCCCGGATATATAACCTCCTACGGCCCCGGCTTTCGTGAAAACGGCGGGCAGTATACCCATGGTGCGCTTTGGCTGGTCATAGCCCTGCTGCGCACGGGACAGGCGGACCGCGCCTGGACGCTGCTTCGTGCGATGCTGCCATCAGGGCGTGACACATTCACCTACAAGGGCGAACCATTTGTCCTGAGCGCGGACGTCTACTCTGCCGGAGGACACGCCGGAGAAGCAGGCTGGACCTGGTACACCGGCTCTGCGGGCTGGCTGCTGCGAACCGTTATGCAGGAACTGCTGGGACTGCGGCTGCGCGGCGGGCTGCTGTTCATAGAGCCGCGCCTGCCTTCGGATTGGCCGGACTGCGAGGTGCGCTTCCGTGGATTGCGGATAGGAATGAGCCGCGGGGCGGTAACAGTTGACGGACAGAGCTACAACGGCGGCGGACTGGCAGTGCCGGGGCTTGCGCAGGAGCTTGACAGAGGAAACAATTAACAATAAATTCATTCACAAGGCACCGCGTATGTGGTATAATAATTATAATATTTAATTTTTGGTCGTGCGTACGCAAATGGCCAAGTATATCACGCCCGCTTTGCGGAAATGGCATATCGGTTTTGCAAATAAGGCAATGCGCGCCGCCAGGCGGCGCGCATTCCGGCGGCGTTAAGGAGGGGATTTCCTTGGAAATAACAAGAACGCAGCTTCTGCCAGGCGTGTGGCTTTCCTGTCTGGAAACAGACAAGTTCAAATCCGACTGCATAAGCATAAGCCTGCTCACGGAGCTTGACCGCGAGACGATATCGAAAAACGCGCTTCTGCCGCGCGTACTCGCACGAGGAACGGTTTCCTACCCTGCTATGGATGCTCTCGCTGCCGCCTGTGACGAGCTTTACGGCGCGCGCGTGCTGCCCATAGTACGGAAAAAGGGCGAGATGCTGTGCATGGGCTTCTATGCCGGGTTCATAGCCGACCGCTTCACGCCGGACGGGGAGCGTCTGCTTGAGCCGGTGTGCCAGCTTTTGGGCGAGCTGCTGCTCCACCCAGCCACACGCGGCGGACTTCTGCGGCGGGACTATGTGGAGAGCGAAAAGCAAAAGCTTATCGAGGATATACGCGCGCGCGTGAACGACAAGCGCGACTATGCTCTTTTCCGTGCCTGCGAGGAGATGTGCGCCTATGAAGCCTACGCCTGTGATGACATGGGCAGCGAGTCGGGAGCCGAAGATGTGGGATACGTGGAGCTCACGCGGTATTATCACGATCTGCTGCAAAGCTGCCCGATTGAGATATTCTACTGCGGCTCGGCTTCGCCCGCGCGTGTGTCCGCAGCACTGAACGAGGCGCTTTCAACTCTTCCGCGCGGCGAGCTGGACTGCGAGCTGGGCACCGACATCCGCCTTAACTCCGTCGAGGCCGAGCCGCGCTTTTTCACCGAGGAGCTGGATGTGACTCAGGGCAAGCTTGTGCTTGGCTTCCGAATGGGCGAGTGCATGGACGAACCCAACTTTGCCGCGCTGCGCGTTTTCAACGCGCTGTATGGCGGCTGCGTTACCTCAAAGCTTTTTATGAACGTGCGGGAGAAGCTTTCGCTGTGCTACTACGCATCGTCCTTTGTGGACCGGCTCAAGGGCGTGATGTTTGTCTCGTCCGGAATAGAGTTTGGAAATTTTGACTCCGCGAAATTGGAGATTCTCGCCCAGCTTGACGCGGTGCGCACGGGGGACTTCACGGATGAAGAGCTCAATTCTGCCCGCCGCGCCATGGTCAGCGACCTGCGCAGCATGACCGACAGCCCCGGCGCGCTGGAGGACTTTTACCTGACACAGGCTCTTTTGGGCCTGGACTACGGGCCCGCGGACATGGCACTGCTCTGCGGCGAGGTGACGCGTGAGGATATCCTGTCCGTCGCCGCGGGAACTGAACTGGATACCGTATATTTCCTGCGCGCGCCGAAATGCGACGAGGAGGCGGAAACGGAAGATGATGACTAAATACGACTATCCCAGCGTTGGTGAGACGCTCTGGCGCTCTACGCTTGAAAACGGACTTCGCCTTTCCGTGATAACGAAACCCGGCTATACCCGCTGCTTTGCCATGTTCGCTGCGAACTACGGCGGAGCGGACCGCCGCTTTCGCCTTGGCGGGGAGTATATCGACACTCCCGCAGGCGTGGCCCATTTCCTTGAACATAAGATGTTTGATATGCCCGAGGGAGACAACGCCATGACGCTGCTGGCCTCGAACGGCGCGCAGCCCAACGCTTTCACCTCCTCAGGAATGACCGCGTATTATTTCGAGAGCACCGAGGGCTTTTACGAAAATCTTGAAACCCTGCTGCGTTTTGTCTCCACGCCGTATTTCACGCCCGAGAGCGTGCAAAAGGAGCGGGGCATAATCGGCCAGGAGATACGCATGTGCGAGGACAATCCCGACTACGTGGTGTACGACGAGCTCATGCGCTGCCTGTACGCGCACAACCCGATACGCGACAGTGTCGCCGGCACGGTGGAGAGCATTGCGGAGATAACCCCCGAGACGCTTTACTCCTGCCACAAAATTTTCTACAACCCCTCAAATATGTGCCTGTGCGTGGCCGGCGACGTGGACCCCCAACGAGTGGAGAACGCCGCGCGGCGCATCCTCCCCGCAGAGGCTGGAGAGGTGCCGGGCCGCGACTACGGTGCAGCGGAGGACGCACTGCCCGTCAGGCCAAGATTTCGTCGGGCCATGGAAGTATCTGCCCCGCAGTTTATTCTCGGCGCAAAGTTAGATGCCGAAAAGAGCGGAGGCGCCCTGCTCCGCCAGAAGCTTGTGGGCAGTCTCGCGCTGAATTATCTTTTCAGCCAGTCATCACCCTTCTACAACCGCCTTTACCAGCAGGGACTGCTGAACACCGATTTCTCCGCCGGTATGGACCACTGTGCCGGTACGCTCACCGTCATGGCCGGCGGCGAGAGCCGTGAGCCGGAGCGCGTTTTTGCCGAGGCGCTTGCCGAGCTGGACGCGGCGGTGAAAAACGGCTTGGATGCCGCGCTGTTTTCCCGCGCGCTCAAAGCCTCCTATGGCTCTCGCATACGCGCGCTGAGCTCCTTTGCCGGGCTTTGCTCAAGCATGGCGGAGGCGGAGTTCGGAGGATATAACTGCCTTGACAGCTTTTCCGTCATGGAGAGCGTCACGGCGGCGGAGACGCTTGAGTTCATAAAAAGCCAGCTTCGGCCCGAGCGCTTTGCCATGAGCGTTATCGACCCAGTCGGAAGGGGGGAGGGCGCGTGATGCGTGAGGCTGTCATAAGCTTTCCCATGTTTGGCGACGGCTTTGCAATAAACCCGCCGGCTTATTTCTCGATAGGAAGCTTTAACATCTATGTTTATGGCATCACGATTGCCATAGGTTTTCTGCTCGCTGTGGTGTACGTCAACGCGTTCCATGACCGCCTGCGCATTGCAATGGACGACGTGTACGATTTGACCATTTTTGCCGTGCTGGCGGCTATAGTGGGAGCGAGGCTGTACTATGTGGTATTCAACGACCTGTCCGGCTATCTCGCCGACCCCATGAGTATCTTACGTATACGCGACGGAGGCTTGGCCATTTACGGAGGCGTGATAGGAGCAGTCATCGCGCTCGTCCTACGCTGCCGGCGCAAAAGGATACCCGCAGGCAAGGCGCTGGACGTGGCCGCTCTGGGACTGCTTATCGGCCAGTGCGCCGGGCGCTGGGGCAATTTCTTCAACCGTGAGGCTTTCGGCTATGAGACGGACGTGTTCTGCCGAATGGGGCTGACCGCGCCGGGGCGCGAAACGGTTTATGTCCACCCGACCTTCCTGTATGAGAGCCTGTGGAATCTTGCCGGCCTGATACTTCTGCACTTCTTCTGCAAAAAGCGCCGGAAATATGAGGGGCAACTATTTATTCTCTATCTGGCCTGGTACGGTCTTGGACGCATGTTCATCGAGGGGCTGCGCACGGACAGCCTGTGGCTCGTTCCGGACGTGATACGCGTTTCCCAGCTTTTGGCGGCGCTTTCGATGCTGTGCGCCGTAGCCCTGCTCGCGCTCAATGCGCGGCGGCTGAAGGGAGGGCAGAGCCCGCTGCTGGGCACACTTATTCACGACGGAGAACCGGAGGACGAGCAGAGTTCTCAGCCGCCGGAAGCGCAGGACTCTGCTCAGCCGTCCGCGGAAGATGGAGATGGCGTGCAGCCGCTTGACAGCGGTGGTATAATTGAAGAATCAACAGATTGCGTGCAGCCGCAGACAGAGGAGCAGCGCCCCAGCGGCAACGCGGACGAAACGGACGGTAAATAAGCTTTTACGACACATCTTAAACAGGAGGTACTATCAATGAAGGATTTCAGTGAAATCAAAAACGCGGTACTCAGCTCCATCGGCAAAGCTGCCGACGCGGGAAAAGACATTGCAAACAAGGCCGCAGACAAGGCCAAATCCGGTGCGCGCATCGCCAAGCTGTCCATGGAGATAGCCGGCGAAAAGGAGAACATGAAAAAGGCCTACATAGAGATTGGCAAGCTCTATTACGACACGCATAAGGACGACCCCGAGGGCTTCTTTATCCAGCTGTGCGACGAGGTAAGTCTTGCACAGAAGAACATAGCTGACAAAGAGGCTGAGATTGAGGCCCTCAAGCTGACTGAGGACGAGCCCGTTGCCGATATTGAGATTGACATTGAGTTTGAAAAGGTGGTTGCGGAGGACGAGGCAGCCGCTGAACCCGAAGCGGTCGAGGAAGTACCTGCGGAGGAAGCTCAGGCCGCCGAGCCGGAGAAGGCTGACGAGGAATAAGTACATACGCATAAAACGTAAAAAGCCGCAGGGGAATTTTCCCCTGCGGCTTTTGTGCCATCGGCAATACGCGCGCAAAAATCAAGTTTTATACCGCAACCTTCTCTTTGACCTCCTCAGCTTCCGCCTGACGGGCCCGCGCACGGGCGTTGGAGAGCATGAGCTTGAGCCGGTTTTCCTGGTTGACCTTTGTTGCTCCCGCATCGTAGTCAATGGCTACAATATTCACCTCCGGGTTGCGCTCCTTTATCGGACGCATCATGCCCTTGCCGCAGATGTGGTTCGGCAGGCAGCCGAAGGGCTGGGTACAAACGATGTTTTTCACGCCGCTCTCGGCCAGCTCGAGCATCTCTGCGGTCAGAAGCCAGCCCTCGCCCATCTTTGTGCCGTTGCTTATGTAGCCGTGGGCAAGATTTGCCGTGCGCTCGAAGAGCGTGGGGGCCTCAAAGCTGGCCTCGCGTTCAATGGCCTCTATCATATCCCGCTTTTTGCGGCACAGCACGCTGTAGGCCAGCGCGTAGACATGGTGGCTTACCGGTCCGCGGCCGTACAGGCGGTAGTCCTCAACGCTGTTGTACACGCAATACAGAATAAAATCCATCAGCCCCGGCACGACGACCTCCGCGCCCTCGCTTACAAGGAATTTTTCCAGGTCGTTGTTGCCCAGCGGCGAGTATTTCACGAATATCTCACCCACAACGCCAACCTTCACGGTTTCGCGCTCCCTGCGGGGTATTTCGGCGAAGCTGCGTACTATGCGCTCATAATTCCGGCGTATGCGCTTATAGCTTATCCGCCCTGTGCCCAGCTCGCGGCCAAGGCGCTCGGTCCATTCCTGGGCGAGAGCATCGGCCTGACCGGCGTTTATCTCATAGGGCTTGCACTGGTTGGCCAGGGTCATTAGCAGGTCGCCGTATAAAATTGCGTACATCATTCCGTGCAGCTTTTTGACCGAAAGTGTGAGCCCCGGGTGCTTTTCCAGCCCCGAGAAGCTTATTGCGATTACCGGCACATGGCTGTAGCCCGCGCGGGCGAGAGCCTTGCGCAGCAGCGACACGTAGTTCGACGCGCGGCAGCCGCCGCCGGTCTGGAACAGAATGAGCGCTACGCGCTCTGGGTCATATTTTCCCGACTGAAGCGCGTCAAGAAACTGTCCTATGACCAGAATTGCGGGATAGCAGGTGTCGTTGTGGACGTATTTAAGCCCTGCCTCGGCAATCTCGGGTCCGGACGAGCGCAGAAGCTCCATCTTGTAGCCATAGGTGCGCATCACGCTGATAATCAGCTCAAAGTGCATCGGCAGCATGGTGGGCACAAGAATTGTGTGGGTCTTTTTCATCTCCCGGGTAAAGGGGATGTGGCTTTGTTCAGGCATTTTTAGCCCCTCCCTCCTCAAGTGCGCCGAGCAGACTGCGCAGGCGAATTTTCACGGCGCCTAAGTTGGTTATCTCGTCAATCTTTATCTGTGTATAATATTTCCCGCCGTCGGCCGATATTCCGCGAACCTCATCCGTGGTTATCGCGTCCACGCCGCAGCCGAAGGAAACAAGCTGCACAAGCTCGGTGTCGGCGTGCTTTGTGGCGTAGTGCGCGGCGCGGTAGAGGCGAGAGTGGAAGGTCCACTGGTTGAGCACGCGCGTTTTGTGCACAGGCTCAAGCTGGCATACGCTGTCCTCACTGACCACGACAAAGCCAAGCGAAACTGCTAACTTGTCTATCCCATGGCCGATTTCAGGGTCGATATGGTAGGGGCGGCCGGCTAAAATCATTATTCTTTTGCCGTGTGCCCGTGCCCATTTAAGAGCCTCCTCGCCGCGCCGGTGCAGCTCGGCGACAAAAGCGTTGTACTCGGCAAAGCCCGCATCCACCGCGCGGCGTATCTCCGCGTGGGTGACGCTGCCGTCGTGCTCGTGCAGCGCGCGGTAGAGCGTGCGGCGCAGGGCGGCGGGAGAATTTATGTTCAGATACGGGTACAGGAAGTTCGCATCCCGTAAATCGTCCATGTTTCCGTGCAGCAGCTCGGCGTAATAGGCCACGATGGGGCAGTTGTAGTGGTTGTCCCCTGCCTTTTCGTCCACGTTATAGGTCAGGCAGGGATAGAAAATCGTGTCTATGCCCATCTCAAGAAGCTGCTCGATGTGGCCGTGCATTATCTTTGCGGGGTAACATGCGGTGTCCGAGGGAATCGAAAACTGCCCCTTCTCATAAGTCGCGCGCGTGGACATACACGAGAAAACGACCTCATAGCCCAATGCGGTGAACACGCCGTGCCACAGCGGGGCCAGCTCGAACATGCCCAAAGCCATGGGCATACCGATACGCCCGCGCTTACCGGGCGTGCCTTTGAGAGAAGACAGATACTCACGCTTCCAGGCGTGCAGGTTCGGCAATTCCTCAGAATTGGAGAGTCCCAGCGCCTTCTGGCACTGGTTACCGGAGACAAAGCGCCCACCGTCGCCGAAGCTGTTTATGGTCAGCCGGCAGTGGTTGGCGCAGCCCTTGCAGACCGACGAGCGCGAGGTGTGGGAAAAGCTTTCCAGAGCATTGGGTGTGATTATGCCGCTTTTTTCAAAGCGCATGGCATGCAGCGCCGCGCCGTAAGCCCCCATTAGACCCGCGATGGTCGGGCGGACCACATCCGCTCCAAGCTCAAGCTCAAAAGCGCGCAGGACCGCGTCGTTGAGGAAGGTGCCGCCCTGCACGACGATGTGTTTGCCCAGCTCCTTCGGAGATGAGGCGCGAATAACCTTGTATATCGCGTTCTTCACCACGCTTACAGAAAGGCCGGCGGAGATGTCCTCCACCGTCGCGCCCTCTTTCTGCGACTGCTTGACGGAGGAATTCATAAACACGGTGCAGCGCGAGCCGAGATTGACCGGAGCTGTGCCGTGCAGGCCCTTTTCCGCAAACTCGGACACGCCGCAGCCCATGGACTTGGCAAAGGTCTCGATAAACGAGCCGCAGCCGGAGGAGCAGGCCTCATTGAGCATTATTGAGTCAATAGCTCCGTCCCGTATCTTGAAGCACTTTATGTCCTGCCCGCCGATGTCGAGAATAAAGTCCACGTCCGGCTGGAAATGCTTCGCCGCCGTGTAGTGCGCGATAGTCTCAACCAGACCCTCGTCAATGCGGAAAGCGTTTTTTATCAGATCCTCGCCGTAGCCGGTTGCGACGCTGCCGGCTATGCGTATCCTCTCGCCGCACAGCCGGTAAATTTCGCCCAACTGCGAGCGCACAAGCTCCACGGGGTTGCCCTGGTTGGGGCTGTAGTAGCTGTAAAGTATGTTTTTGTCCTTACCAATGAGCGTCAGCTTCGTCGTGGTGCTGCCGCAGTCTATGCCCAGCCAGGCGGGGCCGGAATAGGTCTCTATCCCACCCTGCTCCACAGTCTCCAGCGCGTGGCGTGCCGCAAACTCGGCGTAGTCGCTCTCGTTTTCAAACAGGGGAGGGAGGCGGTCGCGGTTTTCCGTCGTTTTTCCCGCGCTGTCCTCCAGACGGCGAACGAGCTCATCACAGCTCATCTTCTCTCCCGCTTCGGCGGAGTACATCGCCGCGCCCATTGCCACGGCGTAAAGCCCGTATTCCGGGAAAAGCGCGTTCTTCTCGCTAAGCCCCAGCGTCTCGACAAAGCGGCGGCGCAGTCCAAGGCAGTAGTGAAGCGGTCCGCCGAGAAACATCACCTTGCCGCTTATCCTCCGTCCCTGTGCAAGCCCCGCGATGGTCTGGTTGACGACGGCCTGATATATGCTCGCGGCCACGTCGGACTTTGCCGCACCCTGATTGAGCAGGGGCTGAATGTCTGTTTTTGCAAACACGCCGCAACGCGAGGCAATGGGGTACAGGCGCTCAGAGGAAAGGCTGGCTTCGTCCATCTCGTCGGCCGTCATGTTAAGCAGCACGGCCATCTGGTCGATAAAGGCCCCTGTGCCGCCGGCGCAGGAGCCGTTCATTCGCTCGTCCACGCCGCCATTGTCAAAGAATATGACCTTTGCGTCCTCACCGCCGAGCTCGATAACCGCCGTGGTGTCCGGCTCGAGCCGGCGCACAACCTCTCCGGTGGCGTACACCTCCTGCACGAAGGGAACGCCCGCCGCCTCCGCCACTCCCATACCTGCCGAACCGGAAACGGCAACGGTAAAGCCATCCTGCTCAAGCAGCGGCTGCATTTCCCTGATAAGCTCAAGGGTTTTGTCGCGCACCTGAGAAAAATGGCGCTGGTATTTCTCGTATAAAGTCCCCCCGCTTCCGACAAGCACAAGCTTGACCGTGGTTGAGCCTATGTCTATGCCGAGAGCCCTCACACCTGACTTAAACTGCATCACACAACCTCATTTGCGTGTTTTATTTTGTCTCCTTTGCCTTGAAAACGGGCTCAGTACCGTGTATCAGACGCACGAGGTTTCCCCTGTGCATGATTATCACAATAAGTGCGATTACGATGCATATGGCAAGCTGAATAGTCATGCCGCGGTTGAACAGCCAGTACAGCAGCGGATACACCGCCGCGGAGCTGCACGAGGCAAAGGACACCCTCCGCGAGATAATGGCCATAACGGCAAACCAGACCACAAGAAGCAGAAACATACGCCAGTCGAGCAGCAGTGCGATGCATCCGGCCACGGATACGCCCTTGCCGCCGCGAAAGCCGAAATACACCGGCCAGCAGTGTCCGACAAGGCAGGCGATACAGGCCACGGCCAGCCCAGTCTCTCCGCCGATGAGCCAGCCGGCCAGCCCGGACAGCGCTGCCTTGACCATGTCGCCGAGCAGGGTTACTACCCCCGCTTTCATTCCGAACACGCGCGCGACATTCGTCGCCCCCGCGTTTCCGCTGCCCTGTTTTCTCACGTCGCTGCCAATACGGTCGCGCGTGAGCAGCACCGCCACGCTTATTGAGCCCAAAAGATAGGCAATAACCGCAATGATAACATACCTTACCATTTTTCTGTACCTTATATTTCCTTAAAAATATTTAAATTTTACAGCATCATATTATAGCATATTTCACGGCAAATCGTGAACAAATTTTGAATTTTTTATGCACCAATTTCCGTCATAATGTCAAATATCGGAATGCCTGCGGGCGAGGAAAGCGCAAGTCCCGTTATATCGCATAGCAGAGGATACATACGGCTTGCAGCACGCTTCCTATAACAACGAAGATGTGAAACACGCTGTGGAAATACCTTTTCTTTTTACCCAGAGCGTAGAGAACGGCGCCGATGGTATAGGCCACGCCGCCGGCCAGAAGCCACATGAAGCCCGTAAGGGTCAGGGCTCGAATCGTGGGCCTGAGCGCAAGAATTATAAACCAGCCCATACCGATGTAGCAGACCATGGACAGTCGGCTGTATTTTTTAAGGTCAATGGCCGTGAAAGTGGCGGCCATGAGAGCAAGGCCGTATTCGCAGCCGAACACGGTCCAGGCCAGAGCGGGGTACTCCGGACGCACGGCGGATAGCATGATAGGCGTGTAGGTGCCGGCAATGAGCAGGTAAATTGTGCAGTGGTCGATAACCTGCATAACCCTCTTGCCGGGGCTGTCATGCAGCCCGTGGTACACGCTTGAGACGGCGTAGAGGCAAATCATCGACGCGCCGTATATCGCGCAGCTCGTCACGCCGTAGCCGTTGTGCCGCCGGGCCGCGAGGACTACGCCCAGCACCAGCACCACAATCCCCAGTGCCCCGCCGACAATGTGAGTGACCATATTCATAATCTCCTCACCCGAGCTGTAGGCGGGCATAATACGCTGACTCAGCGGGGTTCTCCTTATATGCTCCATGTCAAAATTCTCCCTTCACGAAGATAAAACCGTCTAAAAATTCTGCCGCCGTGAGGCGGCAGAAAATTCCTGCAAACTCATGCTTGATTTCCGGCACTCAGTTTTCACGCTTGTCTCCCCAGAAGAACAGGGCTACCGTGCCGGGGCCGGTGTGGCTGCCGATAGTTGTGCCTATCCAATTTATCTCTACCCTTCCGTTAAGCTTTTTAAACCGCTGCTCGACAAGGTCGGCCACGGCGCGCGCGTCGGTCATGCACGCGGACATGGAGATGTAGCACTTGCCGTCGTAGTCCAGCCCGCCGCGGGCATAGCGCTCCATGCGGTCTACTATCTCGCTTATGACCTTTTTCTTCGTGCGGATTTTTGCCCGCGGTATCAGCCGGCCCAGATTGTCCATGTTCAGCAGCGGGCAGATACCCAGAACGCCGCCAAAAAGTCCGGCCGCCTTGGAAATTCTGCCGCCCTTGACGTAGAAGGTCAGGTCAGTGGAGAAAAACCAGTGGTGCAGCTCCAGACGGTGGTCAGTTACCCATTCGTACAGCTTGTCAAGCTCCATGCCGCCGTCGCGCAGGTCGGCCAGCGTGTCCATGATAAGCCCGTAACCGGAGGAGGCGCCGAGGGAGTCGACAATGTAAATTTTCCGCTCGGGATAACGCTCGCGCGCAATAAGCGCTGCGCTCTCGGCTGAGCTGATGGTGCCGGAGATGCCGGAGGAAAGACTGACGTGCAGAATGTCCTTGCCCTGGGAGAGAAAACGCTCAAAATGCGATAAATACTCGGAGATGTTTATCTGCGAGGTATTGGTATCTGCGCCGTCGGCCATGCGACGGTAAAATTCCTCAAAGGGTATGCTCTGGCCGAGGTCGTCGGGATAGTCTGTGCCGTCAAGCGCGTAATGGAAGCAGATATAGTTGATGTCTCGGCTTTCAAAATGCTCACGGCTTAAATCCGCTGTCGAGCAGCAGCTCAGTACATAATCGCTCATTGTTTAACCCCCATATTATCACGCGGCGGGTATGAGCGCCGCATTTTGTTTTCTTGTCTATATTTTATCCCTCTGCCGTGCCGGAAAGCAAGCTACTGCCGCGCACAGGCGCTCTACTCATTGGAAAGTGGAGCGTAGAATTGCTATGTCGGACTGTAGAGGGCGAAAAAAAGGACTCTACGATTAGTAGAGTCCTTGATTTTCAAGACCTTCAGCTCCGTCTTATGCGAAAGCTCAGAAACACGATTATCTCCGCAGGTATCAGCACAAGAAAGAGCTGCCAGAGGTTGAATTTCAGCAGAGTGAGATAAATCAGCAGAAAAATACTCAGCACCAGGGCCGCGACTATCCACACATTGTTCCTGCCCTGACGCCAGATGCAGTTGAATACCAGCAGCGTTATCACCGTCACCGGCACGGCTGCGGCAAAGATTATCCATTGCAGGCTTCCGAGAATCCAGAATATAACGAACATGAACACCGCCAGCGTCCATATCCCCATTACGGACACGAGCGTTACCACGCCGGTGCTGAAGCTGGTCTTTTTGCCATGCTCCGTCTTGGGTGTGCGCTCCCATTCGTCGTGCTCGCACAGAAGATAGTCCACCGACACGCCGAAAATCCCGGCGAGCTGCTTGAGCACGAAAGCGTCGGGCACAGACTCCGCCCTCTCCCACTTGGAGACGGTTTTGTCGGAGTAGTTGAGTCTGGAGCCAAGCTCGGCCTGCGTCATGCCGGAGTCCGTGCGCAGCTTTATAAGGTTGCTCGCGGTAATAAGCTTAAGTTCGTCCACTCTTTCGCTCCTGTCTAAACGGCGTCCTTGTGGACGCTGTTAAAATAATGGAGTCATTTTATCATTGAATGGCGCGCTTTGCAAGCAATTAGTTTATCTGCCGGGGTTTCAGCGCGCGCGGCCGTACATTTTTGTCATGGAGGCTATTCTTGCAGCCAGCTCCGGAGTCAGTGCACCGGGCAAAATGCGCCAGCGCCAGTTTTCGCCCACGGTGCCCGGTTGGTTCATCCGTGCCTGCGCGCCGAGCTCAAGGTAGTCCTGCATCTGCGCGATGAACATGTCGCACACCGAGCACATGCCCGCTCGCAGCAGTCCCCAGACATAGCCCTCGGCCTCGTTGAGACCCAAATATTTCGTCATAAACTCGCGGTCCGCATCAGGCATCTCGGCGACAAACTGCTTAAGCGGTGCGTTGTCGTGCGTGCCTGTGAAGCATACCGAGTCCTTCCAGTGCCTGTGCGGCAGGTAATAGCTGTCCCCGCCAGCGTCAAAGGCAAATTCCAGCACCTTCATCCCCGGAAAGCCGGATGAGCGTCGCAGGCTTCTCACGCTCTCGGTCAGCAGTCCTAAGTCCTCGGCTATCAGGCGCAGTTGTGGAAAGGCGGTTTTTATCGCGTATATGAAATGGCTGCCGGGCCCCTCAATCCATTGCCCGTTTACCGCAGTTTTGTCCCCCGCCGGCACGGACCAGTAGCTGTCCAGGCCGCGGAAATGGTCGAAGCGTATCACGTCAAAGAGCTTGCCCGCCGCGGCGATGCGCTTGAGCCACCAGACGTAGCCGTCAGACCTCATCCGCTTCCAGTCGTAAAGCGGATTGCCCCAGAGCTGGCCGTCCGCACAGAAGTAGTCCGGCGGCACGCCCGCCACGCATTTCGGTCGGCGGTCCGAGTCAAGCTGAAAATACTCCGGATGTGCCCACACGTCCGCGGAATCCAGCGGCACGTATATGGGCACGTCGCCGATTATCTGCACGTGCTTTGAGTGCGCATAGCCGCGCAACGTGCGCCATTGACGGAAGAAGATGTACTGCACCCACATGAAAAACTCCACATCCTCACGCAGGGCAGCGCGGGTGCGGTTAAGCTCGGCGCTCTCACGCAGGCGCAGCGCGTCCGGCCACTCGGTCCAGGGAGCGCCGCCGAAGTGCATTTTCAGCGCCATGAAAAGCGCGTAGTCGGACAGCCAGTACACGTTTTCGCGGGTGAAGTCTTTCATCGCCTGCACGTCCCGCCCCGCGGCGCGCTTAAAAGAGGTGCGCAGCACCGCGAAGCGGTGTTCCCACAGCCGTCCGTAATCCACGCGCGCGGGGTCTGCGCCCCAGTCCACGTCCTCCACCTCGCTGCGAGTGAGAAGGCCCTCCCCGACAAGGAGGTCGAGGTCTATCAGATATGGATTCCCCGCGAAAGCGGAAAAGGTCTGATAGGGCGAGTCGCCGCAGCCTGTGTGGCCAAGCGGCAATATTTCCCAATAGCTCTGGCGCGCCGCGGCGAGAAAATCCACAAAGTCGTGCGCCGCCTGACCCAGAGTGCCGACGCCGTGCCGTGACGGCAGGCTGGTTATGTGCATGATTATGCCGCTTTCTCTCAAGCTTGTATTCCCCCTGCAAATGCAGATTTTTATTTGTAATTATTCCGGTAAGCGCCGACGGCGCTCAGAAAAGATTTTCTTCGCTTTCCCTGTCGAAGATGTGCAGCAGCTCTGGCAGCATCGAGATATGCACCGGCGCGCCGGGCTGGGGCAGAAGCTGTTCCGTGCCGGTTACGGTTACAACAGCGATGATGTCATTGTCGGAGGCGTTGAGATGGACGTACAGCTCGCTGCCCATCATCTCGGTGACGTCAACCTCGGCCGCGATTCCGGAAGAGGACAACTGCGTGTGCGCCGGGCGCACGCCGACGATGACATCCCGCTCGGCAAGACTTTTTTCCCGCGCGGCGGCCTGCTTGCTCTCCGGCAGGCGAATATGCTCGCCCAGCAGGTCCACAAAGTAGTCCCCGCCCTTTATCACCAACCGTGCCTCCGTAAAGATATTCATCTGCGGCATACCGATAAAGCCGGCGACGAACAGGTTTTTCGGATGGTTGAAAACCTCCTGTGGCGTGCCTATCTGCTGGATGAAGCCGTCCTTCATTATCACTATGCGGTCGCCGAGAGTCATGGCCTCGGTCTGGTCGTGC
>CATJWG010000111.1 GCA_949744165.1 uncultured Eubacteriales bacterium
ATGCTCAACGCCGTGGCCGGCGTCTGGCCCGTGGACTCGGGCACTATCAGCGTGGGCGGCGTGGACGTGACGCGGCTTCCGGAGCACAAGCGCGCGGCCCACATCGGTCGTGTGTTCCAAGACCCGATGATGGGCACTGCCGCAACTATGCAGATTGAGGAAAACCTTGCTTTAGCCATGCGCCGCGGCAGGAGCCGCACCCTGCGCACAGGCATAACGAAAAAGGAACGCCAAAGCTACCACGAAATGCTGAAAATTCTCGACCTCGGTCTTGAGGACCGCCTCACGGCGAAGGTTGGCCTACTCTCCGGCGGCCAGCGCCAGGCCCTTACTCTGCTTATGGCAACGCTGCAAAAGCCGAAGCTGCTCCTGCTTGATGAACACACCGCCGCGCTGGACCCCAAAACCGCGGCCAAGGTGCTCGACGCCACGGAGCGCATAGTGTCCAGGGACAATCTCACGACGATGATGATAACCCACAACATGCGCGACGCGATAGCCCACGGCAACAGGCTGATAATGATGAACAGCGGACGAGTGGTCTACGATGTGTGCGGCGAGGAGAAAAAAAGGCTGACGATTGATTTTCTTATACAGAAATTCTCCGAGAGCACCGGAGAGGACTTTGCCAATGATGATGCGCTTCTATCGTAAAAAGCAAGAATCAGGGACGCCCTTCGGGCGTCCCTGATTCTTGCTTTTTTAACGAAATGCGGCCCCGCTCCGGAGACGCGTGCATATCGATTTCACGAAGCTTGATGTGCGTCAAAAAAAGAGGCCCGTGGGCCTCTTTTTCGTTTATCCTGTGTTTTCATGGTCACCGCCTCCGCCGAGAATACCCATGTCTATTACGGGTACTGTAGGCTCCGGTAAATCCTCGGTCGGTGTCGGGGTCTGTACCGGCATGGACACTATCGGAAAATCGCTTATCTGCGGCACGTCCGTCGTCGTCACGGGCGGCTCTGTAGGCTCCGGAGTATTCTCCGACGGTTCCTCCGGAGTCGGTGTCGGACTGGCCTCTGGGTCCTCCGTCTCCTCGGGTTCCTCTGTCTCCTCCGGCTCAAGCTCCTCGCGCGTACCGAAGATATTCGTGGCCTGGCCTATAACCGGCGTTGCAAAACCTCTGTATTCCAAGCCCTCGTGTATCGGCTGCATAATTTTTTTCCAGATGTCCAGAGCAGGGTTGCCATAAAAGTGCATGACCTCCGGCATGTCATAACCGGTCCAGCAGGCCGCGACATAGTAGGGTGTAAAACCGCAGAAATAGCGGTCACGGTTATTACCGCTGGTGCCGGTTTTGCCGGCCACAGCCACACCGGAAAAATATGCGCTGCGTGCAATTCCGCCGGTTACGCAATTTTGCAGCATATCGCACATGTTCGCCGCAGTATTGGATGAAAAGGCCCTCATCGTCTCCGGCTCATTGTCGATGATTACAGTGCCATTGGAGTCCGTCACACGCGTATAGGTACGCGAATGGGTGAACACACCATCGTTTACAAACGCGCAGTATGCCTGCGCCATCTCGCGCACAGTCACACCATTTGTAAACTCGCCCAACGACAGCGGCGCGTAGTCGCGGTCAGCCTCCACAAGGCTCGTGAAGCCTAAGCGCGTTGTGAGAAAGTCATAGGATACTGCGGGTGTGATTTTGTCGAGTATCTGCGCGGATACTGTGTTGAGTGAGCTTGCCAGCGCCTGGCGGATTGTCGTCACGCCGCTGTATGTGTTGCTCGCATTGCGCGGATACCAACTGGTGCCTGAGAGCTTAACCGTGCCGCCCGGAGGCGCGTCGTTCACCAGGGTAGTCTGTGTGATGAAGCCGTACTCAATAGCGGGACCATAAACCGCCAACGGCTTTATCGACGAGCCGGGCGGGCGCTGCGACACCGTAGCGCGGTTGAGCCCAAAGTTTATCGTTTTTTCTCCCACGCCGCCGCGCAGGGCAACTATGGCGCCGGTATAGGGGTCCATTATCACTATCGCGGACTGGAGCTGCTGTGATGCAGCGTAATAGGATTTCGGCAGGCCGTCAATGTTTTCGTACACCTCGTCTACCTTGTCCTGGATGTCCTTGTTCAGGCAGCAATAAATCTGATAGCCGCCGTTATACA
Source organism: uncultured Eubacteriales bacterium (assembly GCA_949744165.1). Classification (GTDB taxonomy): domain Bacteria; phylum Bacillota; class Clostridia; order Oscillospirales; family Oscillospiraceae; genus JAMPGF01. Next base: position 2,115 of record CATJWG010000111.1, read on the forward strand.
GCAGCAGACGGGCCGCGTCAATCGTGATGTTCTTCTGCTCCATCAAATCCTCGAGCACGTCGTTTATCACGGTCTCCTCGTAATAGGAGTAGATATTCTGCGTATAGCCCTCGTTCTCTGCGCGGACAAAGTTCAGCTCCTCGTTCACGGCCTGGGTATACTCGCTGTAGCTGATATAGCCCTGGTCGTACATCTCGTAGAGAATCGTCTCCTGCCGGCGCTTGTTCCACTCGCGGTTTGAGTAGCTCTTGCCGGTCTCGCGGTCGGTTATCATCGCCGCGCCGAACGGGTCGTACTTAGATGGGTTGTTGGTTATGCCCACGATGCTCGCGCACTCGGCCAGCGACAGGTCCCACACGTCCTTGCCGAAGTAGGTCTGCGCCGCAGTCTGTACGCCGGAGCAGCCCTGCCCAAAGTAGACTATGTTGAGATACCACTCTACAATCTCCTCTTTGGTGTAGGTTTTTTCCAGCTCAAGCGCCTGAAAAATCTCTATCAGCTTCCGCTGGACGGTCACGTCGTCCTTACCGGTGAGGTTTTTGATAATCTGCTGCGTCAGCGTTGAGCCGCCGAAGTCGTTGCGCATGGTCAGGAACATATTCCCAAAAGCACCGACCGTGCGGTACCAGTCCACACCCTTGTGATTGTAAAAACGCTTATCCTCAATGGCTACAAGCGCGTGCTCCATATTCTTGGGGATATTTTCATAATCCACCCACACTCGGTTTACCGTGGAGTTGAGTGTTACCAGTTCCTGGCTCTGTCCCTCGGAGTCGGTATACCATATCGTGCTTGAGAGCGACACCGCAAAGTCCTCCAGCGAGATGTCCAGGTCAGTGGTCAATGACGTTTTGACGTAAAACGCGAAAATGCACCCGAACAAAAGCCCCGTGGTTATGAATATAAGCAATACCGTCATAACCGTACGCAGGACAAGCCTTATTATCATCCCTATTGTCATTGCCGCAGCGTCGGCAGCCTTTTCGACGGTGCGGCCTTTTCTTTTAGGCTTATCGTTTTTCAAAGGCAGCAGCGCCTCCCTTCGTCAGGCTCAAAAGCCCGAAGTTTCCTGTAATAAATAATAATACTTCTTCTCAGACTAATAGTATAGCACATTTTGTCAAATGTCTGTATCAGATTTGTAAATTTTC